>JAFDIC010000365.1 GCA_019308525.1 Deltaproteobacteria bacterium | reverse complement strand
TGCCCCGATGCTCAACCATCGCTTGGTAAACTCTACGGCATCTTCGAGCCTTGTCGGGCCTGAGATAGGGCTTCCCCAGATAGTGCTGACCGTGCCACACATCTTTATGCCCGCGTCCTTGCACTTCTTTATGCACCGTTCGGCCTCTTTCCAGTACTGGGGCAAGGTAGTTCCGCTGTTGGCAAAGTGATGTTGTTCGTCAGTAGATACCATCATCAAGACTCTATCGGGGCCATTGCCCTTCTCTTTGAGTTGAATGGCCCGGTCAACCGCACTCTCACGTATGGTAACCGCAGTCCACTCGATAGTCTCGGGATCAATGCCCCTCTTGTTGAGCCTCTTATGAAATATGTCGGAGCGAATGCCCTGGAGGACTTCCTCTGCGTCCTTGAATTGGGGCATAATCCTGGGATTACCCAGGTTGGTAACCTCGATCCTTTTCAAACCCGCGAATGCGAGTTCTTGGAGGTAGTAAATCTTTGCCTCGGTTGGGATCCAGCACTCTTCATGCTGGAACCCATCCCGGATCGTGATATCCGCCAGTCTCACTTGCCGAGGCATGCGGGGGTGCGCGTCAAAAAGATCATGTCCTCTCATTTTGTTTCTCCCATATGGTCCTGATTTGTTCCGTTCAAAGACCATGAAACCTAAAATCAGCAACCCTTTGCTCAATCATTGCCGTCAACCCTTCAAGAAACCGGGGGTCTCTGTAAAGACGGGCGTCTGCTTCCATCTCCCTTTCCGCGAATGTCTTTTCGTCAAAATCGGATTCGTCGAAAGATTCAAACAACCTGTTCAATGCTTCGATTGATTGGGGTGCGAGAGGCCTCCCCAGTCTATCTATTTCCACTTTTACTTCCCTGAGTTGCTTGCGCCAGAGATGGGCGTAGTTAAAAGGATTTGACCTTCTTTGAACCTCAATATCAATATCCTTCTTTGTTGCCAAAACCTTCTTCCTATTTCGATCCCTCGCCGGGATCTCGTCAACAGGGCACGTGGCCAATCTAAGTGCCGCGGGCATCAGGATCCTCCCCGTAGAATCGTCGTGGCGTTCCAGGGCTTCAAGGTACTTTTCTCTATCCCCATCAGGATCCCCGGTCTTAGGCCGCAATGGGAAAGGATAGGGGATGTCAACCACCTCGTCATATATGCCTACTTTCAACAGGTCATCGGCCCTCAGTTCCCGTGCTGTTTTTGACATGTATTCCCCGACGAGAAGCCCGGCTTTTGTGAGGACCCGTGCGATTCCTGCCCAGCCGGGGATTATGCCGATCAGGGCCTCGCTGAAACACATGCCGCTCCTCGAATCCCCCAAAAGATAATCGCACATCAGGGGAATCTCCGCGGAACCCCCGTACCTTGTTCCACCTCCACAAAGACCTACTGTCCTGCTTCTCCCTGACACGGAGCGGATCTTGTGATATAGGGCCATGCCCTTTCGCAACCTTTCTTCACCCCAACTGAAGAGCTGATCGATTTCATGTTCGGGTGCCCCTTGGCGCTCCATTTGCGCCTTGATCTGAAGCGTCTCTTTGAGCTTACTCAGGCTCTCCTTTATGTCTCCTCCGCTGTGAACAGGGTCGTTTGCCCCGCCTACTATGAGGAAATCCAGGTCATCCAGGGATTCCATCACAACGTCAAGTCCTCTTAGGAGAGCCTGCAAGCCAGGAGTTCCAATCTGGTGTACAGGCCGGTTATGATATATTAGAATTGCCCCCGGTGCTTCTTTGAAGATCACGCGGTCAATAGCCAGGGAGGCCCGGCCTTCCGACCAGTCAAACAGGACGCCCAGGTTTCTGAGATCCTCAATTTCTCCGGACCTTATCAACCTCAATACCCCGTTCACCGAAGAGCCCCTTTCTTCTTGGATGTCTTGATCGATTGCACTATATACATGCTTTTTTGAAGCAAGGCAAATGAAACAATCCAGGCCAGTGGATTTTGACGTCTGGGCGACGCCCTTCTGGAATTTGCCAGTTCTCATCAATCCTGGTTGACACTGGCATGGCTTTTGCCTATACTCACCGGCGTACTTCGGGATGAGAGCCCTTTGGTTTGCGATTGATTACCCAATTCGAAACAGCTTGGTTTTCAACCCGATTTCATCCGTTTTGACCACTAGCACTTCCGGGAGAGTAAGGCAACCGTGGCCATAAGGAAGAACGTAACAAACCGGGCGGAATTGATTGCAAGGATCATCCTGGGTATTATTCTTGTTGTGTTAGGCCTCTCCCTGGAGGGGTACCTCAAACCCGCTTCCATCGTGGTGGGTGTCATCCTGGTGCTGACCTCTTTTGTTGGATACTGACCTTGAAAGGGACTTTTGCTGAAGGTCTTCAGCAAGAAAGAATAAGCCCAACAGTCCTTTACTCCTTCCTTGGGTCTAATTCCCCGCAGCCTGCTGCGTGCCAGTTGATGGGATGTCCTCCCGGTTCTTATTTCCAGCGGGTCAGCACGTCTGACATGATGGCCCTTATCCCCTGGTCCAGTTTTTCCTTGGGAGCGATTTTGGAAAGGAGATTCAACAGGGCCTGGGCAGGGGGGGATAAGGGTTGATTTTTGAGGTAGGCGATACTGACATCGAGAAACAGCTTTTCTCCACTAACCGGAAGGGTTACTATCTTTCCTTCCTCAATCTCAGACACTACTGCCTCTCTGACCACAAAAGACACACCATCGCCTCGCTGGACAAGCTGCTTGATGAACTCGGTATTGCTGGTTTCCATGAGAATATTGGGAGTGACCCCATGTCTGTGAAATAATTCATTGACCATCTTTCTTGTGCCTGACCCCGTCTCTTTCATGATAACGGGTTCACTGCGCAGATCGTTCATGGAGATCGCTTTCTCTTGGGTCAAGGGATGGCTTGGAGACAGGATAAGTACCAGTTCTTCCTGGCTGAAAGGGACAAAGCAGACCTCAGGGTGGTCTTCCACCTTGGCAATGATGGCTACTTCGTTTCTGAGGTCCAGGAGACTTAGGGCCATTTCAAGGGAACTTCCTTCGTCAAGACAGATTCTTATTTGAGGAAATGATTCGTGGAAGCGGGCCATCATGAATGGCATGAAATACCGGGCATAGGTCTTCGTGGTCCCAAGACGGAGCATTCCCCTTTTCAGTTCCCTCATATCCTCTATTACGCTTTCAATCTCCTTCTCGTATTGAAATGCTTTCGCGGCGTAATCCAGGAGGGTCTTCCCCTCATCCGTAAGATGCACCCTCCTTCCCCTCTTCTTGAAGAGCTTGAAACCGCAATACTCTTCGAGCAATTTGACCTGGGCAGTGACAGCCGGCTGGGTAATATGGAGTTTAGTCGATGCCAGAGTGAAGCTCTGGTATTTGGCAGCGTAAAAGAAGACTTTTAGCTGGTTGAAATTGATCACAGGTGGCCCTTCAGAAGCCTAAAAATATTTATAGATCGAACACATATATAACTGATTTTTATTATTATCATAAAAAAAATGAATTTGACAATCATTTCGAAGGAGCAGACTTTTTAAGTTATGATCGATGCACTTTGAAAGGCAGGCGGCGAGAGAAACTTACGGGCAACTGGACACACCGGCACCTATCCCTGTCGGACCCAGCGAAACACCTTCCTCCATATGCGGGGTCAAAACTCTCCTGGGTGCCGGCTTCTGAATTCTGGCTTCTTCCTATCGTCTGTTGCCAATGAGTAAAGCCCTTTGGAGGGATCAACCAACCAATGCCGGGCCCTCTGGATCCGGATATTTACTAACCTTTAACAACAGAATAGGAGGGTAAAATGGCAGCCAAAGAGACAGGGAGGTTTCCGGACCCCCACGAGTTCCAAACCCCTTCCGAACTTGAGGGATGGGAAGAGATGTATCCCTCCCACTATCTTTTCTCAAGAGACAGGGAACAGTGGGAAAAAAGTCAGTTTTGGTATCAGGACAAGATTCATGCGCCAGAACCTATGCCGCCGCTGGACTTGATCTTTCAAGAGGCATGGCAAATTGCCCTTTCCCAGTACACCACCAGAGTCTTTTGTATTCCTCCTGCCCAGGGTATCGCGCAGAGAATGGTGGGGTGCTACATGTACATCTGTGCCATAAACCCGCCTCCGGAGGAGGTCATAGGTGAAAAGGCCAAACTCTTTGAAAAACGCGTCTTTTATGTCTTCGAACACTATGATGAGCTGTGGGACAAGTGGCTGACA
>JAFDIC010000364.1 GCA_019308525.1 Deltaproteobacteria bacterium | reverse complement strand
TACGTCAAAGACACTGTCTATGGAGCCGGACACCTGGCTGATAGCCGCGCCGATGGCATTGGCCACATCAAAGTTGTCCGGGACAATCACCTCGCTGGCGCCTCTGAGCTCCCTGGGCACGATGATGGAGCCTCCGCCGACAAGGACCACCGGGATGTCGTCTGGAGAGGTCTTTATCCGGTCGATGACCTCTTCGACCATGAGCTTGATCCTCGCGTTGGCCTGCTCGCACAGGGCCATATCCACATCCGAGACGAGTGCGGGATCACCAAGGGAGAATTGACCGGATGCCACCGCCACATCCGTGGCGGTCAAGGTGGAGCCACCAAAAACAAGGGCATCTTCTGTGATCCTGTACCCGACTGATTCAGGGCCGACCGTGACCGAGCCCCCATCGGATTTGACCAGTGATCCGCCCCCCAGGCCGATGGAAATGAGATCAGGCATGCGAAAGTTGGTCCTCACTCCCCCTATTTCAACTGCTATCGATGACTCCCTGGGGAAGCCGCTCTTGAGTATTCCCACATCGGTTGTGGTCCCGCCCACGTCGACGACGACGCAGTCGGAGAGACCGGAAAGAAAGGCGGCGCCCCGTATTGAATTGGTAGGACCCGATGCAATGGTAAAAACCGGGTATCTCCGGGCGTAATCCACGGACATCAAGGTGCCGTCGTTCTGGGTGATGAATAGATCTGCGGCTATGTGGTGTCGCTTTAGGATGTCTTGAAACGCGCCATAGGCTTTGTCCGCTATCTTCAGGATGGCAGCGTTCAATATTGTGGCGTTCTCTCGCTCCAGGATGCCCAGTGTCCCCACTTCACTGGACAGGGATATGGAGAAGTCGTCGCCGAAGATCTCCTTGGCAATCTCGCCGGCCCGGATCTCCTGGTCGCTGTTGACAGGTGAAAAAACACAGCTTACCGCCAGTGCCTCGATACCGACCTCCTTAAGAGCCTTAAGGGCCGATTCAATCTCATTTTCGTCAGGTTGGGAGATAACCTTGCCGTCGAATTCATATCCTCCTTTGACCATTTTGTAATTACTCCCGATATGGCCGGACATATCCTGGGGCCAATCCATCATGGGAGGCAGGGCCAATCCACATGGCGCTCCAAGTCGCAGGACGCCAACCTTTGCCAGTCCCTTGCGCTCAACAATGGCATTGGTGGCATGGGTCGTGCCAAGCATGGCATGTTCGATCGATCCAGGGTCAATCTCACGCTGAGTTAAGACGCTCTCCACCGCCTGGTTGATGCCGGTAGAAATGTCCTCAGTTGTCGGGCGCTTGCACTTGGCAATGACCCGGTTTGATTCGTCCAAAATCACCGCGTCTGTATTGGTACCACCCACGTCGATCCCGAGGCGAAATTTCATGATCTGTTCTCCTTGCCCTCTGCGTCCCCGACGAGTTCTTCGATTGGGACATAGTCGAGGTCGTACTTGAAGTAGCGCGGTCCGACTTGCTTCAGTCCCTTCTCGGTGCGCCAAATGGGGGCACAGGGCATGCCGATGATGACCACCCTCTGCCCGTAGCGGAGTGTTTCGGTAGTAATGGGGGTTCCATTCTCCAAATCCAGGACGGTGATCAGATCAGGAACCATGGCCTTTGGCTCGCCATCAATGTAGCCGATCAGGTTTTCGTTCTGAAAATCCATATCAAACGTCTGGCCTTTGTTCGGGCCTATGCCCTCAAAAGAAGCCCGCCCCCTGACGAAACCGGTGGACAGTTCTCTCTGGACGTCGATCAGCTTGCCCTCAAAGATGGCATACCCTTTTGTAATCTTCAGGATCGACTCCACGGCGCTGATATTGCGCGAGGTGGCGTCCACGATTGCCTTGCCTATATCCATGCAAAGGCTGATGGTTCCTCTGATGGCGCTCTTCTTAAGCGTTTCTCCACTCATTACGTAAAGACCGATCATGGACGACAGGCCCATGGCTACTGTCACCGCCCTGGAAAGGGTCTCCACCCACGCGTTGTCAATCGTATGTAAGAGGACCTGGTTTCCCTTTTCATCCACGCAGACCATGGGTGAGGCCGGTACGCCATCAAGAGAGAAAGAGACCATGGGTATCTCCGGAAAGGCCCGGCCCATGCCGTCGGCATCTACCAGGGGGATCTGCAACCTGGCCGCAGTGTAAACCGGGATACAGGAATTGATGCCGCCAGCTTCAAGGGACATGGTCGCAACGGCCGGCTTTTCCAAAAACCCCTGAATCGTCTTGAAACAGGATTCAGGTTCGCCACCATTGGGCAGTTTTTCCAGAAGAACCGCGGGCGCACCCATCATTGCAGTAGGAATGACCCAGTCGTCATCCGCAAGGTCATCCACGCTGATAAGACGGACCGGTCCCTTTTCCTTGATCGCCTGCTTGGCCATAAGTTTGCCGAGATAAGGGTCCCCTCCCCCGCCGGTGCCAAGCACTGCTGCTCCGATTGCCAGGTATTCAATGTCTTCTGCATTCAAATATCCCATAAAGAATCTCCTGGTACTGACTGGCTTCAAGGTGACATCAAAACTGATTCCTGCCCCTGATGCCGCGCTGCTGCTAAATACCCTGGTCGAGAAATGGCAGCTTCAAAGGTCTTGACCTCATAAAGCATAGCGCAATTGCCAGTTGACAGCATCCATGGTGAAGAAAGTCTCCACTGAAATCACGCCATCCAGCCCTGCCAATTCATTGAACATGAAATCCCGGTGGGAGTGTTCCTCGTTGAAGAAAACCACCGCCATAATGTCAAAGCGCCCGGTCACGCTGGCGACCGTCACAACGCCCTTGAGCTTGCCTATCTTTTCCACCAGTTGCCTGACTTTTCTTGGTTCGACCCTTAGGCCCACGAAGGCGGAGTAATGACCCGGAATCGCCTGGGGATCAACCAGGCCGATGATCTGGAGCACGCCATTGTTAATGAGTTTGTTGACCCGGGTCCTTACGGTGTTCGTGGTAATGCCCATCTCCTTCGCAATCTTGCTGAAGGGCTTACGTCCGTCCCAAAGACGCCGTATGATTGCCAAATCAATGTCATCTGTTTTCATGCCACTTCGCCGTTTCGTAATTTCTAAATTCTTTACGCCCAGTTTTAGCTATTGTCAAATATTTTTTTCTCTTTTTTCGCTATGGTCAAAAAATATCCGATAGAAATGAAAATTCTAACAAAACACCCTTCATCTCTTGGTCCGATCTTGGAGATGTTTTCTTCCCGGAGAAACCGGGGCAAATCTTTACTCCCCCTGTAGGAGCGACTTTCAGTCGCGAAAGACCAGCGCACCGGGCAGGCCCTTGCATTTGCAACTACAAGCTGCTCCTCCACGAGGGAGTGCCGCTCCAGGGTCCATATCCGGCTAACAGAATATAGGGTATCATGGTATTTGCTGTTGCGCTCTTAGAGCAGGCTTTAGGCAACAGGGTGTTGAGGTTTGACCCCGCTTTCTCTGGGAAGAACCAATTCGTTCAAACTGTTATCCAGGCTTGATGGACAATAATCAGCGGTCCCTGAGAGGTGGCGAAGCTCAAATTTGACCGTTCCGATAGTTCCCAGGCCGGGCATGAACTCCAGCGGCAGAGGGCAGCAGGACGAGACGGAGATGGGGAATCGGGCCAGCACTTATGGCCATTTCTTCCAGGGAACCAGCGAAGGCAAGTGGTTTTTTCCCAAGTCTGTTCCATAGTACAGGAGAGTCTCGACTAGTCCCGGGTTATTCCTTCTATGCTGGGGAAAGGACTCAATGGTCCGGGATACTTCACCGGGGCAACCTGGGTCACGAAGTCCGAGGTGAGTTCATCGAGCTTGCTTATGCCAAGGAGCCCCATGCTGATGGAAATCTCCTGCTCCAGGATCTCCAGCATTCTTACGAGCCCTTTTTCACCCCCTGCGGTCAGGGCCCAGACCTGGAGTTTCCCCAGGCCCACGGCCCTGGCCCCGAGCGCAATCGCCTTTAGGACATCGGTTCCCCGGACGAATCCCCCGTCTACCACTACTTCGGCCCTTCCGTCCACCGCTTTTACAACCTCCGGAAGCGCCTCTATCGATCCAAGACAATGATCTAGCTGGCGCCCCCCGTGGTTTGACACATACACCACGTCGGCGCCGTGCTGGATCGCCAGCCGAGCATCTTGCGCAGTGGCTATCCCCTTGATTATCAAGGGCACCTGGAGCCTGTCGCGAATCCTGTCTACAAAATCC
>JAFDIC010000027.1 GCA_019308525.1 Deltaproteobacteria bacterium | reverse complement strand
GATGTACATATCCTTTGCCCTGTCAACCAGGTAGTAGAATCCTTCTTCATCCATTTTTGCGAGGTCCCCCGTATGAAGCCAGCCGTTCCTGATGGTCTCCCGTGTTCTCTCCGGATCCCGCCAGTATTCCTTCATCATGATCGTGCCCCGCACCACGATCTCCCCGATCTCGCCGGGTTTGCAGGGCCTACCCTGCTTGTTCAGGATGGCAACCTGGGAATGAAACACGGGCCGTCCGACAGATCCGGGTTTACGAAGCACCTCATCTTCCGATGCCCACAGGAGAATAGACGTTTCTGTCTGTCCCATGACATGTCGCAGGGGGAGCCCCATATCCCTGAACTGTGTTATGAGTTCAGGAGTGACCTTCTCTCCGCCTATGGCGCATATCTTCAAGGAGGAAAGGGCCGGCTCCTCGGCTTTCCATGCCTGCAAGAGAGACTTGTAAACCGTGGGCACTCCCAGAAACTTCGTAACCATGTACTTCTGGATGTCTTCACAGGCCTTCCGGGGATCAAATCTCGGATGTATTATCATCGTGGCCCCTTTGTACAGCGCTGGTGTTGCCTGGATGAAAAGCCCCCCAGAGTGAAAAAGGGGCAACACGATGAGCATAATGTCATCAAAATCCAGTCTAAAGAAGATATCCGCATTCAGGCAGTTGAAAAAGGTCTTCCGGTGGGAAAGCACTGCACCTTTGGGCTTACCGGTGGTGCCGGAGGTGTACATGATCACGTGGGCCTCCTCCGGATCGCTGGGACCTTTTGACGCCTCTATACCAGGACGGTGACCGTCGAAGGCGCCGGTCTCAAGATTGAAATCCAAGAATTCCTCATGATTCGCCGTCTTGCCAAGGGAGCAAAGCAAGAGCCGGGGCATAGTATCTTTGATACCGGCTTCTTTTACCCTGTCCTCGAACTCTGAACCAAACACGAACAATCGTGGATCGCAGTTCTCAAGGAAGTATACCAGCTCCGCTTCAGCAGAGCGGAAGTTAATGGGAACAAAGATTACCCCCAACCTGGAGCATGCCAGGTAGAGATCAATGAATTCAGGGGAGTTTTTCAGCATGATCGCCACCCTGTCACCTTTTTCTATGCCCAAGGACAGCAGCCAGCAGGCCGTTCTCTCCACCCTGCTGTTGAGCGCGGCGTAGCTGATTGCATCCCCTTCGCATATGATCGCGGTCTTCTCAGGGTTTATTTCGCTCCAGCGTTTCACCAGGAAGCTGATATTCATAGACTCGATCATCTACAGACCCCTAGAAGGATCAGGCACTGGGGCATCACCCCTGAACAGTCACAAGGCCTCCTGTTCTCGCAGCACAAACTCTATCTCTGCCAAGGTCGGTCATACACTCTCTGCAAAGCCATCAAAAATAGTCCACCGTGGATCGGTAGGGAAAATGAACGGTAATGCACTGCTTTGGGCATTCTTCTTCACAGTTGCGGCATACCAGGCAACCATCCATGTTGATCACGCTGATACGTGTTTCCCCGTCATCAAACCCAAAACAGGGGATGGGGCATGCATCGATGCATCTTCCACACAGGATGCATGCTCTACGAAGTCCTAAAGCTTCCTACGAGGTCGGAGAGTTTTCCGATCCCTTGCTCCCGCATATAGGCCTCGATTCCCTTGATAACTTCCACTGTGATTCCGGGATTAACGAAATTCCACGTGCCGATCTGTACGGCAGACGCTCCGGCGATGATGAACTCGAGGGCATCTTCGGTGGAGGAAATCCCGCCTATCCCGATGACCGGTATGTCCACGGCCCTACAAACCTGCCAAACGAGATACAGGGCCAGGGGCTTGATGGCAGGACCCGCTATCCCTCCAGTGATATTTCTGCCAAGCCTGGACCTGCGCGTCTTTATGTCTATGGCCATGCCGAGAGGTGAATTTATCAGGGACAGGGCATCTGCCCCGCTTTCCTGGCATATCTCTGCCAACTGCCTTATGTCCGTTACCATCGGGGTGAGCTTTATTATGAGCACCTTGGAAGTAGCCTGTCTTATGCGATATACAAGCTCTCTCGTGATCCGGGGATCGACACCGAAATGCATTCCTCCCCGGTCCAGGTTGGGACACGAAATATTTACTTCGATCCCATCAACTCTATACTGACGATCAATTATCTCTGCAACCTCGATGTAGTCTCCTAAGACAAGTCCTCCTATGTTCACAATGAGAGGCACATCAAGGCCTGAGAAGTATGGGAGCTTCTCGTTAATGAATTTTTCTATGCCCACGTTCTGGAGGCCTATGGTGGCAAGGAGACCCGAGGGAACTTCGGTTGAACGGAAGGGATAACTGCCTATCCGGGGCTTTTGCGTGATCGTCTTTACTATGACGGCCCCAAGTTGGTTCAAATCGAGGAATTGGGCATATTCTTCACCGTACCCGAAGGTCCCGGCGGCTGGCATGACGGGGTTTTTCATTCTCATGTGGCCTATTGTCACGGACATGTCAGGAGAGCCATTCATCCCAGTCCACCTCGTGGATATCATAGATAGGACCATCCTTACAGATGAGCGAGTATACTACCCTGGCATCCTCTGACCACTGAAGTGCAGGCTTTTTCCAGTTGCCTCCAAACACGATCCTTTCAGGGAGAAGCGGAAACGCACAGGACAGGCATGCGCCGAACCCGCAACCCATGTGTGTTTCAAGCGCCACCTGCCCTCTAAGGTTCCACTCCCTTGCGATCGCGGAGAGCTCTTTCAACATCGGCAGTGGGCCGCAAGTCATGATATGGTAAGAGCTTGATATCACGGCTGATTTGAGCATATGCACAAGCAGATCCGGGGCCCGGCCTTTGAAGCCGAGGCTCCCATCATCCGTATATGTATGCACATGGCCGATCCTGGAGCATTCGTCTTCATAGAATACCCGGTCATGTCTCCTTCCCCCGAGCAGGACATGTATGCGGGCGGATTCATGCTTCGCCTTGATCGTCTGCCCCACTGCGTACAAAGGTGCAATACCAATGCCCCTGGATACAAGTACCAGGTCACTCATCCCATTCTCAATCAGGAATCCGTTTCCAAAAGGCCCCAGGGCATCCACGCGATCCCCTTTCACCCTGGTGCTGAGCCACGTGGTTCCCTTACCCAGGACCAGGTATAGAATATCCATAAGGACCCTGCCCTTTTCCTCCCGAACCCGGTGAACACTGAAGGGTCTTCTAAGCAAAGGATCCGTGCCTTGATCACAGAGGACGCTGTAAAACTGACCCGGTCTGGGCAAGGTTTGGGAAGCACTTATGTCCAGGGAAATCTTGTAATAGTTATGCTTCACCTTGATGTTGTTTGTGACAGGATATTTCATGGTAGTTCAAGCAGTTATCTGGACTTTTTCATCCTTTGTCTCAGCCTTAGGGTTTCCTCCTGGTCGATTTCCCGCTCTTCTCGGAAAGCGACTCCATAGTTATGTCTCGCTGATTCTATACTTACCTTGCCCTCCATTACGTCCCGCTGGACGAGTGCAGGATCTCTTTCATGGGGTGGGCCGTAGCCCCCGCTGCCCGGGAGCCGAATACTGAGAACGCTTCCTTCTTTAAGTTCTTCAACCCCCTTTGACCTGCATCTTCGCTCTTCTTTGGTTCCGGGATTCAGAATGAGGCTGCCGGTAGTCCCTTCCATCCCTCCAAAAAGGCCCTGGGGCTTGAACTTCTGTCTGTCAGAATACCGGGCCCAAATCACGTCCGTCAGGAAACGGATGTCCCTGCGAAGGGCAAGCCCCCCTCTGAACTTGCCAGGACCTCCCGAATCGGGGATCATTTCGTACCTCTCGATCATCACAGGGTTTTCCAGTTCCGCCGCCTCCACAGGAGTATTGAGGAAACGACCGAGATGAAGGTCCTGGCCGTCAGGTCCGTCTTTTGAGGGCCTGGCGCCTGCGCCTCCTCCCTGTATTTCAATATAGCAAAAGGGTCTTCCGGTCCTGGGATGGGTACCCATGAAACTATTCGTACAAGCCTGTCCATGGCTCCCTGCTACCACCCGATCAGGAACCACGTGGCTCATTGCCTTTAGCATGGCTTCCGTTATCTTGGTCATGGTTTGGCTGCGGGCCGTCACACCTGCCGGCGGAATCGGCCTCGTTATCAGGCCCTCCTCGCCTTCCACGGTTATCGGCTTGAAGGTCCCTGAATTAACGACCATGTAAGGATCAATAACGCCGACCATTACGTAGAAGACCCCGCCCTGGCTACAGGACCAGGGAGAGTTGACGTTGCCCTTGGCCTGGGGGCTGCTCCCCTTGAAATCCACCTTCATTTCATCCCCTTGGATATTGACATTGACCTGGACCCTCAGGGGTTCGTCCGACTGCCCGTCATCATCCAGGTAATCGACCCCCGTATAGTGACCGTCCGGCATCCTGCGGATGGCATCCCTGACAATTCTCTCGCCATACTCGATCAGCAGCCGGTTGGAATCCAGGAATATATCCAGGCCGTATTTCTCAACCAGCGCCTTTACCCGATCCACTCCCCACATGGTCGTAGCTGCCTGGGCCCTGAAATCATCAAGCGTCTTTTCTGGTATCCTGATATTCTTCTCGATTATCTCAAAGATCTGCGAGTCCTCTTTTCCTCTCCTGTAAAGTTTGACAAAGGGAAGCCTCAATCCTTCCTGGTAGATCTCTGTGAGCCCCCCGGCGACGCCACCGGGCACGGCTCCTCCCATATCCAGTTGGTGGGCTATGTTGGCCACAAAGGCAATCAGTCGTCCGTCAAAGAATACGGGTGAGAAAAATTGCATGTCAAGGAGGTGCTGCCCCCCCAGATAGGGGTCATTGCAAATGATTACATCCCCTTCGTCAAATTCCTTGATTTTCTCCAGCATCTTCTTAGCTGTTTCCGGCAAGCTAAACAACATCAGGGGACAAAGATTAGCCTGGGAAAGGATTCCTCCGGATGAGTCCAGCACCGCACAATTGATATCCATGATCTCTTTGACGATCGTGGTACGGCCCATGCGCATGAGGTTGTAACCCATGTCATTCGCTATGGCCTCCAGTGCGTATCTAATTACCTGCATTGTCACTCGGTCGGCTCTATAGGTCACGGCACACCTCTATTCTTCCCAAAGCTTCAATTCCCCGTTCCATACCTACGGGGTCTCCACCATAATCACGATATTTCCAAATTCATCCACATGCCCTTCCCAGCCCTCTGGAATGAGGGTGGTCGATATGTTCTCCTCTATGATACACGGGCCCGGCACCCTGGTTCCGCTCCCCAGACGACTTCTTTCGTAGATTGGCGTTTCTGTCCATCCCTCTCCCCTGAAGTACACGGGGCGTTCTTCCTTCAAGGCGTCCTTGAGAGGTGTTGGGTTGAGCGGGCTCTTGGACATGGACAGACCGGGATTGCGCCCGATGCTCCTGACCCTGAGATTGATGAACTCCACCTTTTCCCTTGGCTCACAGTAAGAATACACCTGCCGGTGAAGATCATGGAAGTCCTCTATCAGGGTTTTCAGTGACCTCCTATCAAAGGGAACAGATCTCCTGACAGGCGTATTGAGCTCCCAGGATTGACCTTCGTATCTCAAATCGGCCGACCATCTGATAACTATATTTTCTTCTTTTACACCCTCTCTCCTCAGCTGCTCTCTGCCGTCTCTCTCAAGGTCAAGAAAGGTCTCCAAGATAATCTCCGGCGAAACCTCATCTTGCTTCGCTGCAATGGTCCTGACCCCATCATGCTGGATATCGGCAACCACGAGGCCAAGGGCGGAGAAATTACCGCACATGGGAGGGACAACGACCTTCCTTATGTTTAATTCAGCAGCGATAGCGACGGCGTGATTTGGGGCAGCGCCCCCGAAAGGCACAAGGATGAACTCCCTGAGATCATATCCCCTTTCCACCGAAATTCCGCTTATGCCTTTTGTCATGTTCGCATCAGCAATGTCTATGATGCTTTGTGCCGCTTCTTCCGTGCTCATGCCCATGGGCTCTGCCACCTTCCTTATTGCTGATTGCGCCTTTTCAATGTAGAGGGGTATCTTCCCTCCCAGGAAATAGTGGGGGTTGAGTCTCCCAAGCACGAGATTGGCATCCGATACTGTCGGAAGCTCTCCTCCCCAACCATAGCATGCAGGTCCCGGTGAAGATCCTGCACTCCGGGGTCCCACGTACAAAACCCCACCCTGGTCCACCCATGCTATGCTGCCTCCTCCTGCCCCTATTGTCTTCAGGTCCACCATGGGGAGCTTAATGGGATAATCCGTAACACCTCCCCACGTGGTAGTCTTGGGTATTCCCTTGTCAATGATGGAGATATCAAAGGTCGTGCCACCCATGTCGGCGCCCACGGCCATCTCATGGCCGATCAGGCGGCTGATAAAAGCCGTTGCTATGGCACCCGCGGCAGGCCCCGAATTGATCAAACTTGCGGCATGATCTCTTGCAAGCTGGGCCGCCATTGAACCGCCGTTGCTCTGCATGATATGGAGTTGGATCGACCCATATTTGCTACTCAGGCGGCTCAAGAGGTTGTCCATATACTTCTGGATGACAGGCCCCAGATACCCGTTCATGACCGTCGTGCAGGTCCTCTCGTATTCTCTGAATTCGGGACAAACTTCCGAGGACTGGGCCAGGAAAACTTCCGGCGCCATCTCCTTGCAGATTTCCGCCACGCGTCTCTCGTGGGAAGGGTTGAGGAAAGAAAACAGCAGAGATATTATGATGGCATCGACCCTTTCAGCCTTCAGAGAACTAATCGCTTCCCGAACCGAATCTTCGTTCAAGGGCCTGTGAACCTCTCCCAGGCTGTTGATGCGTTCTTCGACACCTTTTCTCAAGTTCCTGGGAACCAGTGGGGGCGGGTTATCGGCCTCAAAATCAAAAGCCGCCTCTTTCGGCCTTGCAACCCTCCGAATCTCAAGGACATCCTCAAAACCTCTTGTGGTTATCAATCCCACCTTGGCCCCTTTGCGCTCTATGATAGCGTTGGTGCCGATCGTCGTCCCGTGGATAAGGTACTCCACTTCTCCTATCCCCTTCCCCGACATTTGAAGTATCTCCTCCAACCCCCGCAGGACTCCCTCGGCGAGGTCATGGTGGGTAGTGGGCGTCTTGGAATACAGGAATTTCTTCTCCTTTTCCTCCCAAAGGACGACGTCCGTGAACGTCCCTCCTACATCTATCCCTATCCGCATATACATCTCCGCCAAGAAATCTCCAGGGAATCACCATTGAACTGCCTGCAAAAGAGAAAATCATTTCATCAAACCCGGCAACCACAACACCACCTGGGGAAAGGCCATCATGATACCCATTGCGATAACGTCGCAGGTCAAAAAGGGGATGGCGCTCAGATATATCTCCTTCATGCGTGTTTCCTTTGGAGCGACTCCCTTCATGACAAAAAGCGCCAGCCCAAAGGGGGGAGACGTTGTCGCCATCTCCATATTCAACAGCATTACGGTGCCGAACCAGATTGGGTCAAATCCCAGCTTGTTCACTATGGGCATGAAGATCGGAATGGTGACCATCAATATGGTCAGAGGTTCCATAAAGGTCCCCAGGAGGAGCAACACGATTTGCATGGCCACGATTATGAAAATCGGTGAAAGGGGCAAGCCTACCGCAAATTCAATGAGCCCCTGACTCGCGCCCGTGAAGGCCAGAATCTGCGAGAAGGCGGTGGAACCGGTGAGGATCATGAACATCATCACAGTGACCTGGAGTGTTCCGCTGAATGATTTTTTTACGATTTCCCTGCTCAAGCCCCTGTACAGGAAGGCCAAGACAAAGCATCCCATGGCTCCCAGAGTCGCTGATTCCGTTGGTGTTGCAACACCCAGGAAAATAAGACCGACAACCAAGAAAATGATGCTACCCAGGGGTAATACGTATTTTATGGTCGTAATCACCTTTTCGTAAAGGCTCACCTTTTCAAGATCGTAGGAAGGGGCAAGGTGAGGCTGAAACCAGCATCTTCCAAGGATATAGGCAGCATACAAAACGGCCATGATGATTCCCGGGATTATGATGGCTATCAAGAATTTCCCCACTGAAAAGAGCGCCAAGCTTGCCAACAGCACTCCCAAGGCACTGGGAGGAATCATTATTGCCAGGCCTCCACTGCCGAGTATCGGGCCCAGGGTCATTGGTGTCTTGTAGCCTCGCCTTTCCATCTCCGGCACGAGCACCGAACCCAGCATGGCCACACCCGCCATTGCCGAGCCCGTAAGGGTGGCAAAAAGCGTTCCGCCCCCCACTGCAAGGAGGCTCAGCCTCCCGGGAATGCGACCCAGCCACTTGTCGATCCCGTCCATCATCCTGGGGGCGATACCGGAATGGAACATGATCTCTCCCATGAGCACAAACAAGGGCACAGGAAGCAATGAAAAGCTCGTCACCGAGTTAAGGATACTCAAGATGAGCTGCGAGAGACCTGCCGTCCCCCCCCAAAAGAGGTATACTCCCACTATGTTTACGAATAGAAATGAGAATGCTACGGGGACTCCGATGGCAAACAAGAGGATAAGCCCGAAAAAGATGCAAATGAATATGACCCACCATTCCATGAATAACCTGGATCCTCTGCCGGAATCAAAGGGAGCTGGGATTCTCCCTGTTTTTGATCCTTTTGATCAAGCCGTATCCCCTCCTTACGAACTGTATGATGAGGAAAATGCTGCCAACAGGTATGATTGCAATGATCGGGGCCTTTGGAAACTCCAGGATTGTGGGGTTATATACCTTTCTCACAAAATGATCCCAGGCCGTTCCAAAACCAAACCAGATCAAGACCAAACAGACAACAATCCCTATACCAGTTCCTACAAGGCCTAAGTATGCCTGTGTCCTCGGGCTCATTGTGCTTACTATGACGTCAACGCTGATATGCCTCTCTTCCTTGAGCACCCAGGCAGAGCCAAGGAACGTGACATAAAGCAGGGCATACTCGGTGAGCTCGATCACCCACTGGAGAGGGCGATTAAGAAAGTATCGCATGAAGACTTCAATAGAGACCGAAACAAGGATAAAGGATAACAATACCCCTGCAAGGAAGGCAAGGGTCTCTATGATCCGGTCAAAAAAACGCCCCCATTTCACCATATGCCACTCCAGTCACAATCCTACAGGCCAGGGCAGGGAAAAACACCCTGGCTTCCCGCGCCCCGACCGTCGGGAACCTGAACCTTTCTGCTTCGCCGGCCAGATCTCCACTTGACGCTCATCCATCTAGATCTGGGTGTAAACGAGAAGAGGAGGCTCAATCGGTTCTCTTGAACCGGAGGCCTCCTCTACGAATCGCCCTTTTATTGGGTCACCCTTTTCAAGGCCGGCACCAGGTCGGGAATCTTTTTCTCAAGGGCCTTCCATTCCACCTCATAGGCCTTGTCAAGATACACCTTTGCCTCCCTTGGCGAGAGTTTCACCCTCTTCACACCGGCCTTCTCCAGGGCCTTCCACTCTGTCATGATGGCACTGTCAAAAAATCCCACCATGTAAGGCTCAAACCAGGTTGTCACCTCCTTGATCTTTTCCTGCAAGGAACTGGAAAGGTCGTTCCACACACCCAGGTTCATCAAGATGGCAGCATTCTGGTTGTAAAAGGGGTGATCGATTATGTATTTCAATACCTCTGTCCACCCGAGCTGCCTGGGCCCCATCAAGGGCCATCCCGTTCCCACAACGGTCCCTCTTTCCAGGGCAGTGTAGGTCTCTGACATGGAGATGGTGACAGGTACGGCACCCAGGGCCTTCATGAACCTGTCATACAATGCGGTGGTCCTCAGCTTCCTTCCCTTCATGTCATCAAGCTTGGAGACAGGATCCTTGAGCCAGATGTAGAAAGGACCATGTAACCACCGGCCCAGGTACATCACGTTTATCCTCTTGTGACGCTCGACCATGAGATCGTAGAAACCTCCTGGCTTCCTTTCTTCCCAGGGGGTGAGTTTGGACAGGGTAAAGGCCACGCCCTCAGGAAATATGGATTGATAATAGGCAGCGACGTTGAAGGTAACCTGAATCACGCCCTTTCTCAATGCTTCTACCTGTTCCAGCCCTGGTATGACTTCCGGCCCACCCATATACTGGATCTCAAGCTCACCTTTACACGCCTCGTTGATCCGCTTTACCCATTCGATGGTCATTGCGGCCAAAGGATGGTTCTTTGGGAGAAAACACACGGCCTTTAGCTTCTTGGGAGCGGCATTTGCCACCTGGAGGGTAAAAATAACCATCAACAAAGAAATCCCGATAAATGCCAAGGTCTTTTTCATGACTTTCCTCCTTTCACCTTTGGTATTTTCTTGGTAATCTCTGGCTTTCCTAAGAGGGGTCTGGAAACCTGCCGGGGTTCACCTCCTTTCTCCATCATGGCCGGGGTTCTCTCTTTTAACAAGGACTCCCGCTCACACCCTATTGGTCCCGTGGTTCAAGAAATGATTGGACCGGAGTGTGGAGCGGACATCACAAAGAGTCAAACAGCCGTCCTAAGCCGTTGATACGGTCATCGATGCCCATTTTTCTCAAAGAATGCCACATTGTTACTTGATTGCTTGAAATCACTGGCTTACCGGTCTCGATCTCCAGTCGTTCGATGATTTCAATGGACCTGAAGTTGGTACAACTGATAAAGAGGGCATCGTTTTCCGGCCCGTTCACCGCTCTTCCCAGTTCAAGCGCAACCTCAGGGGAAAGGCGGCCTATCATATCATTCTTCAGATCCTGCGGCCTGACATTCTCGTGATATCCCACGATTCCCGTAACCTCATATCCCATATCGTTCAATAGAGAGCGCTCAATGTTATTGATCTCCGCGGTATAGGGAGTTGCCACCGCCAATCGCTTTATGCCCAGTGCGCTCAACGCCGCCCTAATGGCCGTAGTCGTAGTAATGGCCGGTATGCCGGCTCGCTCCTCTATGGCCTGAATGATTTCCTCGTCGTAACCCACTCCGCCTATCATGCTCCCCACGGTGCAGCAAAAGGCTATGAGCCGACAGATCCCCTCGGAAGAAAGTTCCTCGCTCGCCCTTTCTATATGGGCCTTCATATCTTTCAGGCCCTTTATGGTAGGTGTAAAGAGGATTCTCGTGGAGTAGGTTGCAACGTCCCTCGGGCACAGCTTTGCCATCTCTGGCTCGCATACAGTATTGCTCGCCGGGACGATCAACCCAATACGGCCACGTCTCCCGTACATGAGAACCTCGAAGGGTCCGGGAGAGAAGGTGAGATACAGACCATCACGTTGGCACCATCTCCCCGGTCAATGGCGTTTGATGCAACTACCCCAAAAGCCCCTGTCAAGCCCACGGTTGGGAATCTAGTATTGGGGAATTTAGCCATGCCTGTCAAGGAAAAACCCTGTTCCACCACGCTGCCGGGTTACTCTATGAACACTGGTTCGCGCAGGATCATTGATATGGCCTCTTTCGCTGTTGAGGCCAAGCGGGGATGAGTATCTTCCAGGTTTGTCACCTGCCTCAAATGATCCGCCGTCCGGGTGATCAGCGATGTCATGTCCCCTTCATCCACCGGAATAAAGGACAGGAGAGTATCCCATTCGAGCCCTTTTGCCCACAGATAGACCAGGGCTACCGGCCAAAAGGGAATAGGTGGGTTCTCGAAACCCCTTTTCACCTTCAGCCTGCGGATCTCTTCCATCTGAGAGAGGATCCTCTCAAAGGCGACCTCGCATTCCGTCAGGTTTGCCGGGCTTTCACCCCTGAACTCCAGATCCTGGATCCTATCCCAGACAAAGGATGCCATGCACCCTGCCATTACTTCCGGTGAAAGGCCGTCAAAGCCACCTTTCCTTATGGCTTCGGCGATCAAGAGGGGATGATCCAGCCTCAGTTTTGACGCCCAGACGCCGTCAGGCGTCAGCCTTTCATTTTCGTCGACAAATCCCGTCTCTTGCAAAAACCTCAAGTGCTTCTTGAAGCTGACCCAAAGACCAGGGCCCATTCCTTCCAGGAGATAGGCCAGGGAACGGTACTCTTCCAGTATTCTACGAAGTGCCCTGTTCTTCATCCTGAGGCAGGCCCGCCTGTGCTCGCACGCCTCACAGGGGAGCTCTTTCAACTTCCGCTTCACGTTCTTCAGCTCTTCGGAGGTCAGTTCTTCGCCTTGAGATTCCAACTCCAAGACCTTCAGCTCATCCAGGTTGACGGCGTCAAACATTGCTTGGATCCTTTCCTGGGAATAGTCCTCGGGCAGATCCAGACGATAGTCATACAGGAGCTTGATCTTTTCAAAAGGCACTTTCCTCAGGCGAATCCTCTGTTTTCTTGCCCTTACCCTCTTTCTGATATTGTGGGCCGCGCATATAAGTCGTCCCCTGTCCCAAAACACATGAAAAACCACATAGATGTCTCCATTCTTATGAAGAAAGAGGCGCCCCGCCCTGATGTGTTCCCTGTAGGTCGCCAGGCGTTTCTCCAGGGCAATTTCCCTGCTCAATTCCTTCGCCCTCTTGCCCAGTTCTTTCATCTTCTGGATGTTTTCAATCACCTCATTGGGATCCCCGATATCGCACCTTCCCTTTGGTAGGACCTTCTTGAGCCCTAGCAATATCTCTTCCCACTTTCTGTGGACAGAGGAGTCGGAGGCCTTTTCCTGGTACGCTGCGAAGGAACGGTCCAGGAGATCTTTCACTTCCAGGGGCTTGTGGGAAAGCAGCAGATTCAAGGTCATGGAGAAGTTGATATGGATTTGACTCGTGATGGGTTCTGGAGGAGAATCTTTCAGTTCCTGGATAAGTTGCGGGTCCTGATGCAGCCCCGGCACCACAAGCGCGAAACCTATGTTATCTTTCCCCCTTCTCCCTGCTCTACCTGTCATTTGATGGAGCTCTGTGGCGGTCAAATTCTTGAATTCATGACCATCATATCGATCGCTTTGGACCAGCACTATGGTCCTTGCGGGAAAATTCACTCCTGCCGCCACGGTGGAGGTGGAGAAAATCGCTTCCAGGTAACCCCTGTTCATCATTTCCTCTATCAGTATCTTCCAGTAGGGGAGCTGTCCCGCGTGATGGGACCCCACGAGGCTTTCCAGGAGCGGAGCCAACTGTCGATGTCTCTTTAGGTGAGGATACTTTTCCAGGAAAAGCTCCACCTCCTTCTTCAGCTCTTCCTTGAAGCGGCCAGGCGTGGGGTTTGGCGGGCATGTCAGGAGCGCCCTGTCACAGTCCACCCTCGACTTCAAGAAGAATATGGCGGGGAGCAGGTCAAACTCTCTGAGGCACTTGATAATACCACCGTAGTCCGCCTCCTTTCGCCCTCTCCTCTTCCGGGTCATCTGATGGCTTTGGACGAACTTTTTTACCCTGGGATTCAATCCCCTCTTGGCCCCCAAGGGAGCAATGAACCCGTCTGGAAACAGGAACAGCATTTCAAGGGGTACCGGCCTTTCATTGGATCGCACCACCTGCGCCCTTGTGCCCCTGTTCTCCTGCAACCAGGAGGCTATTTCCTCCGCGTTGGATATGGTTGCCGAAAGCAGCAGGAGTCTTACCCTGGAAGGAAGGTATATCAAGACCTCTTCCCACACTACTCCCCTTTCCGGGTCGCTGAGATAGTGGGCCTCATCGAGCACCACGAGGTCTGCACCGATATCGGCTCCCTCGTGCATTGCGTCGTAGAGTTGATTCCTCAATATTTCCGTCGTACCCACAATGATAGGTGCGTCTGGATTTTCTTTGCGATCTCCGGTGAGGATCCCGCAGTTTTCAGGGGCAAATGTGCGACGGAACTCGGCATAGATGCTGTTTGACAATGCCTTTAAGGGGGATGCATACCAGGACTTGAGCCCCTTTGCCAGGTATTTGCTGATTACCTGCTCGGCTATCCAGGTCTTTCCTGCGCCGGTGGGGGCACTAACCAAGACATCCGAGTCCTCTATTCTCTTGATCGCTTCAAGTTGAAAGGGATCCGGGATGAAGGGGGCGGGCCCCGGCACCCCTATCTTCTGGAAAAGCCGCTTGAGACCGGGATCGAGTCTCGGATTTTCATAATCCTTCTTTCTTCTTGAACCAGTCTTCCGGGCCTGGGCAGGTCTTCTCATAAAGGCGGCCCGTTCATAGGTCTGCTCTCTCTTCATCTGAACCGGAACAATCCATTCCTTGATTTGACTTTCTGGCAACCACCATTCTAGTCTTTTACCAATTCAAAGGCAATCCTATCCATGTCCTCCAGGCGGCCCTCCATGCTGGAGCTCAGCTCCAGCCTCTTGAGCCCATCTCTGGCCTCCTTCAATACCTGGGGTGTACCGTAAGCTATCCTGTGGCCGTTAACAAATACCTTTTCAACAACTTCCCTGGCAAAAAGCCTGGCCGCTGCCTTCATGAATTCCGGGGACCTCCCGTTACCCTCACCGGTTGCTGCCTTCTCGCACAAGGCCTCTCCGATTTCGCACCAGGTAATCATGTCCGCGATCAAGAACATGACATGCTGTGATTTCGTTAGCTTGGCACTCCTGACACTGAGGATGATATCATTCATTGCCCTTACAGAGCGGGACAGGAGCCCTGCACCACAATCTCGAGGCAGCTTTTCCAACCTCACTGCCATGTCCTCATAGAACTTCCCCTTTGAGCGTACGGTCTCTCTCACCCTGAAGATGGAAATTATGTTCTGCTGAATCTCGCTGGTCCCTTCATAGAGGGGCAATATCTTCACGTCCCGTTTTATCTTTTCCACCTCGAATTCCCTCATGTACCCGTATCCGCCGAAGGCCTGGATCCCGTCGTTCGCCATGGAGTCGCCGGCCTCGGTGGCAAAATACTTTGCAATGGAACCTTCCACCTGAAGGTCTTCATCACCCGTGTCGAGCCTCCTTGCCGTCTTTTCTATGAAAGCCCGGGCCGCTTCGAGTTGAACTGCATGAGGTACCAGGAGCTTGTGAGTATATCCCTGCTTTTCAGAGAGCGTTGTCCCGAACTGCACCCTTTGCCTGGAATAGGCAATGGTCTTTTCAAGAGAAGACATGCCGCCACCCAGGCCGAAGGTGGCGACCATGAGCCTTGTGTACCCAAACACCTGGTTGGCCTGTTTGAGCCCTTGGCCCTCTTTTCCCCCCACCAGGTTTTCCGCCGGAACGAAAAGATCCTCCAGGGTCAACGGGCAGGTATCAGAAGCCCTTATGCCATGTTTGTCTTCGTGCTTTCCCGCTGTCAGGCCCTTGGTCCCGCCTTCTACTATGAAAAAGGAAGGGCCATCCGGACTATCCGCCAGGATCGTATACAAGTCTGCCACACCCCCATTGGTGATGAACTGCTTCTGCCCGTTTATCACGTAGCCCTTTACATTGCCCTCTTCATCCAAGACCCTTTCCGCCTTTGTCTTCAAGGCCTGCACATTTGAGCCTGCTTCAGGCTCGGTCACACCATACGCAACTATCAGGCCCTCTTCTGCGATCTTGGTTATCCACTTTTCCCTCTGTTCGGGTGTTGCACCTACCCTGATCGGGTCCATGCCAAGGCATATGGCTAGAAAAGACGTAGCCACGGCCAGGTCCATCTTGGCCATCCTTTCAGATACTATGGCAATCTCCGTCGCCCCTGCCCCCAGGCCTCCGTATTCCTCTGGAATAAAGATCAGGTGTAAAGCCACATCAGGTCCGAGCATGAAACGGATGAGTTCCATTGGGAACTCTCCAGAGTGATCCATTTCCAGTTTTTTCTCCAGGGGCAACCAGTCTCTTTCCAACTTGGATATGGTATCCAGTACCATTGTGAGGGTTTCAGTATCCATGCTTGATTTGGACGTCATCCAATCACCTCCATGCTGTTTAGGACTATTGATTCAGATCATAAAGTTGTTGCCATGGCCGCGGATGGGGTTTTTGCGGAAGCATCAATACTCTATTCCCCTTTGAGCCTTCACTCCCGTCCTGTAGGGGTGCTTTATCTCCTTCATCTCGGTGACAAGGTCAGCGGCTTCGACGATGTCAGGATGTGCGTTTCTGCCGGTCAGTACCACGTGGAGACCCGCTGGTTTGTCCCGTATGGCCTCCAGCACATCCCGGACATCAATGAGACCATAATCTATGGCATAATTGATTTCGTCAAGTATAATCATATGGAATTCGCCTGTATCCAGGTGCTGCAAGAAAAAATCCCACGCTTGACTGACCGCTCGGGAGTCTTCGGGGGAAGGGGTCTTGTTGGATGGATAAATGAAGCCCTTGCCCATCGGCCTTATCTGCAAATAGGGATGGAGCCTTTTCACCGCATCGAGTTCCCCGTAATGCCATGAGCCTTTAATGAACTGGATCACCAGGGTCTTCAGGTTGTGTCCCGCTCCCCTCAGCCCCATCCCAAGGGCTGCGGTGGTCTTGCCCTTACCCCGGCCAGTATGGACGATAACCAGACCCTTGTTCATCTCTTCATTCCTCGATCTTTGCGCTGCGGTATTGGTAGAAGGCATTCCTGACCGCAATATAGGGATCAAAAGAGGCCTTCTTCAAATCCTCGTATTCGCCTATGCGCAGCGAAGTCTCATTGACATAATCAAGGGCGTTGAAAACAAAGGAGGCCGTTGTTGGGTCTAAAATGTAGCTCGCAGGATACAGAAACCGATCTCCCAGAAAGCCCACGGTATCCCTCAGGCTTGACGGGCCGAGGACAGGCCACATGACAAAAAACCCCGGCCCAAGACCGTAGTACCCGAGGGTCTGTCCGAAGTCCTCATCGAACTTCTTTATCCCCTGATCCTTCCCCGCCACATCCAGGAAACCGCCCAACCCGCAGATTGTGTTTATGGTGAAACTCCTGACCTCTTCGCCCGCCTCTTCAAACTTGGATTGGAGCATGCAATTGACAAATCGTATGGGGAAGGCCAGATTGTAAAAGAAATCGCTTATGCTTATCCTCAAGGCTTCCGGGGCTATGGCACTATAGCCAATGGCCAGGGGCTTAAGGAGCCAAAAATACAACCGGTCGTTGAAATGGTAGACAACCCGGTTAATGGGTTCAAGGGGGTCCGGAATACGGGTATCTTCTTCCGGGAACGGTTCATCCGGAAAGTCATCTGGGAAAACCTCCCCGTCCTCTGAGGTCGCCCGTGGAACAGCCTCATCTCCCTTGGCAACTACCGACAAACCAGCATGTCTTGCTGAAGCCCCGCCATCTCTGCCCATAGTCCCAATGGACTTTATGGGATAGTCAGGTGATCGCGCGCGTTTCAACTGGGCAGCGACCTGCTGAGCCTGGAGAAAAAACAACACCTGCACAAAAAGAACTGCGCCTAACCACACGCCCCTGGAATTCCGCCATCGACCGGTCACATTGATCATACCTTCCTTGCTATTGTTTCTTTTCTCCCACTTTCTCCCTCAGGGTATCTATCAGCTTTTGAGGTGAGTGTTGCATTAAGATATCATTGAACTGGCTTCGATAGTTGTTAACCAGACTCACTCCTTCTATAGAAATATCGTATACGAGCCATTCCCCATCCCTTTTCCAGACCCTGTACTTGAGTGGTATATCCCCGTGCTTTTTTGACTTGACGGTGGCATAGACAACCGCATACCTGCCGTCCACTTTTTCCCGATCGTAGGAAATGGTCTCTCCCGAATAATCGGCGAGCTTGTCGCTATAGGTTCGTTCCAGCAATTTTGAAAACAGGCGGACAAACTCCCCTTTTTCTTCCCGACTCAATTTCCGCCAGTGCCGGCCGAGGGCCCTCCGGGAGATGGCCTCCCAATCAAAACGTTCGTCAACAACCTTGCGCAACAGTCTTATCTTCTCATCCCTTTTTTCAGAGCCCTTCAAGGCAGGGTTTTCCAAGATAGCTATCAGTTTGTCCGTGGTCTCCCTTATCTTTTCCGTTGGCTCACCTGCCCACAGCATCGTAACAGCCCAAAGGCTCACGAAAACCGTCGTGGCTAAGATGACGACCGACTTGACCCCCATGGCTCCCTCCTGAAAACGCAACTCTCACACCTTACCGAATACGAACTTTGAAACCAGCTCCTCTATGTCCAGGGCCGGCTGGGTCTCCCTGAGTCTCCCTCCGGCCTCTACTATTTCCTCCGAAGCGCCCGGCGTGATCTGGATATACTTTTCTCCAATAAGACCCTTTGTCTTCACAGAAGCAATGGCATCCTCTTGGATCTTGACTTCCTCCGGAAGCGACAAGACTACCTTGGCTTCATAATCTTCCATGGCTATGGATTTCACCCGGCCCACTTCCACACCGGCAATAACGACCGAGGCCCCCTTCTTGAGTCCCCCTACGTTGCTGAAAACAGCATAGATCTCGTATCCCCTGTCACCCAGGACCTCCATCCTGGCCAGCTTGATAGAAAGGTACCCCAAGCAAAGGATTCCAGCAAGGATGAAAAGACCTACTGAAAGTTCGAGATCGAATTTCTTCATCGCTACCTCCCTGGCAGAAGCCTGCTTTTCTCTGATCCACACCTGTTGCTTCTCCCGCGCCTTGAACATCGATTACCAAGCCCCATTCCTCGTGTCTCAACCATAGGCAACCGGCCCTTCTGCCTCCCCCCTCACGAATTGCCGAACAATCGGGTCCCCGGAGTTCTTGACCTCCTCTGGTGTCCCCGATATCACGATAGCGCCCTCGTAGAGCATGGCCACCTTGTCCACTATATCGAATACCCTTGGTATTTCGTGGGTTACAATGATTCCCGTAAACCGGTATTCCCTGTGGAGACGGTCGATTAGCTTGAGGATCGAATGACCTATTATGGGATCCAGCCCTGTGGTGGGTTCATCAAAAAACATGATCTCCGGATTCCACACCAGTTCCCGTGCCAATGCAGCCCGCTTTATCATCCCACCGCTCAACTGGGAGGGAAATTTCTCCTCTGCACCAGACAGACCCACGAGCTCCAGGACGTTCAATGCCCTTTCCTTGATATCCCTTTCATTCAGCTCTGTTTTCTCCCGCAGGGGGAAGGCCACGTTGTCAAACACCGTCATGGAATCAAAGAGAGCGCCGCCCTGGAACAAAAACCCCATGCGACTCCTGAGTCGAGCAAGGTCCCTGCCTTTTATGCGACCAATTTCATGCCCGTCAACAAGAATGCGTCCCCTGTCGGGCTTAATCAGGCCAGCGATCTGTTTCAAGAGCACGCTCTTGCCATGACCACTGCCCCCGATGAGGGCAAGAATCTGCCCCTTATCCACGGTCAAGCTTATGCCCTTGATGACCTCGACACCGTCAAATGATTTATATAGATCTTCGACCTTTATCATGTCCGCGTCTAGAAAAGGATCGATGTCATGAAATAATCCCAGACAAGTATGAGCACAGAGGTAAGGACCACGGCCTGCGTTGTTGCCTTGCTGACACCCTCTGCACCCCAACCCCAGGTGCCCGTATAGTATCCCTTGTAACAGCAAACCCAGGTAATGATCACCCCAAAACTCATTGACTTGTATATTCCTTCGAGGACGTTGTCCATGTCAATGTAGTTGATCATTTCACCAAAATAGGTTCCTGCATTGCTCCCCAGCAACTTGACGC
>JAFDIC010000363.1 GCA_019308525.1 Deltaproteobacteria bacterium | reverse complement strand
TCTTATACCATACCATGGCGACCAGAGACAAAGAGGAGAATGAATACAGGGTGCAGGCCCTTGAAAGGGCCCTGGATATCCTCGAGTGCTTTTCTCTCCAGGTCCAGGAGCTGAACCTCTCGGAGATAGCTGCAAAGACCGGGCTTAACAAGACAACCGCAAAAAGGCTGGTTTCAAACCTTACCAGAAGGGGTTATCTCAAGAGACTGGATTCAAAACGCTACCGGTTGGGACTGCGGCTGTTCCAACTGGGAGGTGTTGTGCGATCTTCCTTGAACATTCGCGAGGCCGCTTCGGGCCCGATGTCCCAAATTCAGAGACAGACCGGGGCCACTGTACTCCTCGGAGCGGCCATGGAAAATCAACTGGTCCTGATTGATAAGAAGGAAGGGGGAAGTTTCATCCGGATCTCAGCCGATGTGGGCTGGAGGGGACCGCTGAATTTCGGGATGCTGGGCATGGTATTAATGGCCTACCTGGAGCCTGGAGAGGTGAAGCGCATTCTCCGGAGGGATAAATTGCAGGCCTATACGCCTTTCTCCATAACGGATGAGGAGGCCTTCAGCCTGAGGCTTGAACATATCCGGCACCAGGGATACGTGGTGGAAAAGGGAGAAGCCATCGAAGGCATAGTGGGGATTGCTGCTCCGATAAGGGACTTTTCGCGGGAGGTCATAGCGGCGATGGGGATAGTCCTTACATATGAGCAGGCAAGAAATGGAGTTGACGAATACGTTGAGCTGGTCAGGGGAAGTTGTGATATGATTTCGAGGGACCTGGGTTATCTTGCAATTTGAACCACGCCCCCAATCATTACCGGTTCACTGGTAGTTTTTTCCTCCGCTTTGCCCCTGTGTGTTCAATCTCTTTATCCGGTCTTCACCGCAAAATATTATCAGTTCGGACTCCTCCCCGGGGCAGACAAATGTCATGTTCAGAGCCTTTCCCATCTCAACGGCAAGGGCGGTGGGACGGGATTTGCTCAAGATGATCGGCACCCTCGCCCTTGCTGCCTTCTGTACGAGCTCATAACTCACCCTGGAGGAAAGGACGCAAATCCTTGCATCTCCCAGGTTTCCGCTGAGAAGGACCTTTCCAATTGCCTTGTCCAGGGCATTATGGCGACCCACGTCTTCGGCAAAGGACAACAGATCGAGCCGTGGGTCCAGGATCATGGCTGAATGGGACCCCCTGGTCCTGCTGTAGTATGCCTGAGTCTCTGAAAGCTTCTCCAGGCAGGAGAGAATCTCCTCAATTGTGACCCCCATGTCATCATCATCTACCGGCCGGAGGATCTGGTAAAGGTCCTTGATCAACTCTTTCCCGCAGATGCCGCAACTGGTCTGGCTTATGAAGCCCCTGCGTTCAAGGATATCAGGGACCTCTTCCCGTCTCTCCGGCTTCAGCGTAACATCCACGACATTCGGGTCCAGGTCCTCGCAGTAACCGACTGCCGCGAAATCACCCCTGTCGTCCACCAGGCCCTCGCCAAGGCAAAATCCCGCAGCATGGGCTATCTCCTCACCCGGGGTCCGCATAACAACAGAGTAGGGCCTGTCATCCACGCGAATCAACAGGGGCTCCTCTTGAATCAACTCATGATGCCCTTCCTGGCAGATCCTTTTCTCACAGCGGATTACCCTGTATTGTTCGGTTTGAGCTTTTTCCATCTCAACCGGTTGACCTGCAATACCGGCCTCTGCCTTCGGGTCCAGACTCTGCATAACCATCTCTCCTCTCTTTGCTCCTCAGGGAAGGGTCCCTCTGATCCCGTGTTCGGTACCTGATAATTCTAACCATTTTTTTATATATGAACAAGCTTTAGATCAGGAATAATGATTGTTCTGCGTTTCCCTTGAATTTGAAGCGACGCCCCGGTCCATTGCACGACTATCAGAAAAAAGGTCAAATCCATTGCCAAAGGGCGCGGTTTGGTATAAGAGAATCAGCCACGATGAACAGGGAAAACACAACGGCCCGGGACCCCATTCTCGGAGTCCTTTACTCAGGATCAGCGTTCTTCATCTGGGGGTTCAGCCCCCTCTACTGGAGATTCATCGAGGACGTGCCGGCCCTGGAGACCATCATGCACCGGACCTTCTGGTCATTCCTGTTCCTTTTCCCGATCCTCCTGTTCCAGAAGCGCTGGAAGGAATTCTCTTCGGTTTTCAGAAGCACACGCCTCCAGCTTCTCCTGGCAGGCACCGCCATCCTGGTCAGCACAAACTGGTTTATCTTCATATGGGCGGTAAACCACGAATATGTCCTCCAGGCAAGCCTGGGCTATTACATCAATCCGCTTGTCAACGTCTTGCTGGGGATGGTGTTCCTGAAGGAGCGCCTCAGGAGGGCCCAGGCCATCGCCGTTCTCCTGGCAACGATCGGGGTCCTACAGCTCACGATTCGGTATGGGGAGCTGCCCTGGATTGCCCTCACCCTGGCAGTGACATTCGGGTTCTACGGACTGATCAGAAAAACTGCTCCGGTGGGCCCCATTGTCGGTCTTACCATTGAGACACTTTTTCTTTCTCTCATAGCCGTGGCCTATCTCTCCCGACTGTTCTTCTCCGGTGGAGGCGCCTTTTTGAACGGAGATATCTCAACCACCCTCTTTCTCATGGGCACAGCCCTTGTAACAGGCCTGCCACTGCTGCTCTTCAACATGGGGGCCAGGCTTATCCATCTTTCCACCCTGGGCTTCATGCAATATATTGTTCCAAGTCTTTTTTTCCTGATCGCGGTCCTGGTATTCGACGAAGAGGTGTCCAGGGGACAGGTCCTGACCTTTTTGTTCATCTGGACAGCCCTTGCCGTTTACTCTATCGATTCGGCAATCCATTATCGCCATGGCAGCCGACTCCGCGCTCCCGACTGAGCAAAACCTCTCCATGCGCCGATAGAGCCAGGTAAACCCCTGCCACCGCGAGCCTCAGGACCCCCTACCCGGGGCCCAGGACCACAGGTCCTTTTTTCTTGACATGAGCGGATTCCCTGCCTATAGTTACTTTGTAGCTGAAATGTATTTAAAATGTGACTTCAAAGAAGCTGGGACAAGGAGAGAATATCAGCCCAAAATAGAATACTTAGAGCTACTTTCGCAAGAGGCTTTGAACTGCCACGATACCTTTGAACCGCTTTACTTGCCCAGCCCTTTATGTTTCCTCTTTACAAGGGATACTCGGAGTGCCTAGGGGAAAAAACCAGAGCAAAGAGGTCGCCACTGAGACACCGAACAAGAAGGTGAAGTTCGAGGTCTATGGCGAGGAGATGATCGAAAAAGAGATCAAGAAGAGCGGGAATAGTGGCAGGGTTTATCTCCCGCCGGATTGGGTGGGGCACCGGGTCAAGATCATTAGGATTGACTAGACACGCTTGGCAAGGGTTTTGGTGATGGAACAAGCGGTAATCAGGACCATCAGAGAAGATGATGCCCAGGAAATCGCCCGAATTAACGGCCTTATCACAAAGAGCAATGAAGAGGCTCGGTTTCGGCGCATGATAGAGGAATTGACCCGCAGACCCGGGAACATGAGCTATGTAGCTGTATATCAAGGGAAAGTGGTTGGTTACATGATCACCTACCTGCTTTTCGGCGGTTTTGGTATAGGGAAGAGCGCCTGGATAGCAAACTTGGGAGTTGAACCGAAGTTTATGGGACAGGGCATAGGGAAGGCCCTTGCAAAAAAAATATTTGAGGTCTATTCCGAGAAAGGGATCAAGGACATTTACACATCCGTCCGCTGGGATTCCACGGACCTCTTGTCCTTTTTCAAGACCTTGGGATTCGACAGGAGCAATTTCATCAATCTCAGAAAAAAGATATGACAGCAGTCCCGGTGACCTACAGGCCACAGAATTTACTGTGCCGACCGGGAGTAATTTCCAGACTCGATGATCTTGCCCCGGCAGATACAGGGCCTCAGTAACGGGTTTTGAGCTTGAATGTCTGGAACTCTTGGAAAACTATCACGGATTTTGCCAACCTATAAGGGGGAAAAATGAGGTACGCAGAGACAGGTATCAACCTGGAGATTGATTTATCCCGTGGAAGCATTGAGAAGGTGGCGACCGAGCCGGAGCTGACCGGGCTCCATCTGGGAGGCCTGGGAACCAACGCCAAGATCCTGTGGGACAGGGTGCCTCCGCAGGTCGAGCCCTTTTCTCCTGACAACCTGCTGATATTCAGCACCGGGCTGCTGGGCGGCACGCCTGCT
>JAFDIC010000362.1 GCA_019308525.1 Deltaproteobacteria bacterium | reverse complement strand
TCCATCAGATAAATTTCCCAGACACATGGGCGGTAGCAATACAACAGGAGAAACTTATTATCATGATGATCGTCCATAGGGAAGAAAAAAATAGGGCAGATGCCTATGGGGCGAAGAAAGGCTTTCATGCAGTTCTCTGCGTCTACCGGAGGTACCCATTCATTTGAAAGCATGAACTACACTCAAGGATGGCTCGATTTCTGGGGGAATTTACAGTTGCAAATTCGGGCACTGGGGGTATAAGCTTCGAATTATTGGATATGATCTCAAGTCCTTGGAAAGGTGGGTCAACGGAGGTGAGCGGTGGAAAGGAGAAAGGTATCAAAGGCGAACGGGTATTTCTTGAAAGACATGGAGACAATGGACAGGGATGAGCTAAGGAAGCTTCAATTTGAAAAGACCAGAGAAATACTGGAATGGGCATATAACAGGAGCGCTTTCTACCGGGAACTCTTTGGCCGGGCAAAAGTAAAGCCGGATGATTTCAAAGCCCTGGAAGATATTCAACGATTCCCTTTCATAGATAAGCAGGACCTGGTGAGGGACCAGGAGGGAAACCCCCCTTACGGAAGAAGGCTCTGCGTGCCCCTGGAAGAGGTGAGAAGAGTGAACATCACCAGTGGCACCTCTGGTATGGGCCAGGAGGTCCATTGCCACGACGGGCGGGCCATATGGGCTGCCAATGCCTCCACAGCATCACACTTCGCGGCGATCGGGCTGGAAAAGGGCGACTTATCCGCAGTGCTCTATCCCCTGGGCACCATGACAGGGGGCATGCTCTCCTATGAGGGACTGCGGATGTTTGGGGCCACGGCCTTGCCTCTTGCGGTTTTCAACACCTCCCAGAGAATCGATCTGATGAGGAGGTTCAATGTCAACCACATTCTAACCACTCCCGCCTATCTGGCGAGAATAACCTCCGTGGTAGTGGAGAAGGGGGTGGAACCAAGGAAAGAGCTTCCGGGGTTGAAGGGGATTACCCTGTCAACAGAGCCCTTCTCAGCGGCCTGGGCATCGAAGATGGAGGAGGTGTGGGACACCGTTGTCCATGACATCTACGGCTCGACCCAGCTCAATCTCAACTATGCAATCACTTGCAAATACGGGGCGGTGCCGGACGGCGAGCTTGGATACTACCACCTGGCCGATCACTTTGCCCTGGTAGAGGTCCTGGACAGGGATACAGGCCTGCCGGTGAAATACGGAGAATGGGGGGAGCCGGTTGTCACGACCTTTTCGAGGAAAGCCATGCCCCTGATCAGGTTCAGGTCCAACGACAGGGTCAGGCTGCTTCCCCCCGATCTTTGTGATTGCGGGAGGACTTCCATGGCCCTCTGGGAAGTGGGCACCATTTCCCGGTACGATGACATGATCAAGATAAAGGCCACCAATGTCTGGCCCCAGACCGTGGACCAGGCAGTGTTTTCCTTTGATGAGATAGAGGAGTACGGAGGAAGGGTCTACATAACGGAGGATGGAAGGGAAGTCGCAAAGGTAAGTATCGAATTCAAAAAGATCCCCTTGAGTGATGAAGCAAAGGCGGAAGTCCTGAGAAAGCTACATGAAAGTATCAAGGAGTTGACCCATGTAACCATGGAAGTGGAAGAGGTGCCCCACGGGACATTGCCCAGGTTCGAATACAAGGCAAGGAGATGGAGGGACGAGAGGGTCGAAGGACTCGAGAGGGTGGAATACATCGAGAGGTAGGGGAAACTTGAGAGCTTGAAGCAATGCCCTTAGCGTGGAAAATCTATCTTGTCCCAATCTTCACGGATGTTTTTCCAGAATTGCCGTGTAATGACATCACATATGGGAGCAACAATCAGTATTCCTTCAGTACCATGCTTCAATACGGGCATACCTGCTTTTGTGTCCCATCAGGGTGGGTTAACACTAAACCCCTCTTTGCGTGCGGCTGTTTCCAATCGCTTGTCAAGGCACATCATAAACAACCTGCCCGGGTCTTCCTGCGTAACCACCAGCGCTGCGGCAAGCTGGCAGGCGTCGGCTGCTCGGAGATTGTGCACTTCAAGAAGCCTTGATGCCCTATACCGAACAAGATCAATTGCCTTTACCTGGTAGGCCTTGTCAAATACCGTCTTGAGCCGGGTCTTTGCAGCTTGGAAACCGGTCTCATCCATGAGCCCTTCTTTCGCTCTCCTGCATAGGGCGCTAAAGACTTCGACATAGCTCAAACACCAGACGATCATGCCCTGATCTGTGGCCAGGGCTTTCAAGCAATAGTCAGAGTCAGCTTCAAGGACAAGGAGGGGAATGATGGCGGATGAATCCCAAAACCTCATCTTCCCGTTTCCCTTTGTTCCAAGAGCGCCTCTAAAGCCCCGGGCCGGTCCTGGGTGGGTAAATTGTCCTTAGCCAGGAATTCCTTATCGAATCCTGTCCCGGTCGGAGATGTGACGATACCCAATTGCTCCATTTCCTTCACCCACGGGGCCACGATCTCGTTCGGGGGAAGCTTGGACACGTGGATCAGCCTTGCTACCGGGGTCTTTCTATCGAGGATTTCAACCTCTTCACCACCACGCACCAGTTTGAGGTAGTGGCTCAGTCGATTCTTTATCTCGGATACGCTGACCTGTATCATATTCAACCTCAAAGGCCATTTTTTAAAGGCTATAATAGGCATGTTGCTCCGCAATGTCAATGGCTCTTTTTCCTATACTTTGAGACCCTGGACACTGCGGTCTCCTGGGACGGGAGTCCTACGAAAGTGCAAGTGAGGGAAGGGCAAGGTAGGTCAATAGGAGATCAGGCCGGGGAGAAGGGTTGCTATCTGGGGTACTGCCATGATAATTATCGTGAGGAGTACCAGGGCGGCGAGGAAGGGGAAGATACCTTTGAATATGACATGAAGGGGGATGTCCGGGGCGATTCCCTTTATCACAAAGACATTTACTCCCACGGGAGGCGTGATGACACCCATTTCTGCCGTCAGCACGATGATGACCCCGAACCAGATGGGATCAAAACCAAGTCTCTGGACAATGGGGTAGAAGATGGGTATGGTGACCACCACGAGGGCCATGGAATCCATGAAAAAGCCGCCGATGAAGTAGATGAATACTATGATGGACATTACGGCCATGGGATGTATGGGGAGGTTCCCAACGAAGTCAGCAAGCTTGAAGGGTATGTTGGACATGGCAAGGAAGTGACCGAATACGACCGCGCCCGTAATGATGAAAAGGACCATGCAGCCAGTCTTGAGACCGTCCTTGCCTGCTTCCACGAAGGTATTCCAGGTTAGTTTCCGCCTGATTAGCCCAATGAAAAGCGCCCCACCTGCACCTATGGCTCCTGCCTGGGTGGGGCTGAACCATCCCAGGAACAGGCCGCCGATGGCCAGGAAAAAGAGGATTATCGCTTCCACGATGCCTCCGGTGGCCTTGACCTTTTCCAGCCAGGTGGTGGAAGGGCCCGGGGGGCCCAGCTCGGGATTTCGGAAGCACAGGATGGCCACAGTGGCGATGAAGAAAAGACTCAGCAGTGCCCCGGGCAAGATCCCGGCCACGAAAAGCTTGCCGATGGACTCCTCCACAAGGATTCCATAAACGATAAGGATAGTGCTCGGGGGGATAAGTATCCCGAGAGTGCCAGCGGATGCGACCGTTCCCGTGGCCAGCGTGTTGTCGTAGCGGTACTTCCGCATTTCGGGGAGCGCAATTCTGCCCATGGTTGCAGCCGTGGCTGCGGTAGAACCGCAGATGGCCGCAAACCCGGCGCAGGCTAATACCGTGGCAAGGGTTAGGCCTCCCCGGAGGGAGCCTACCCAGGTGTGGGTGGTCCTGTAAAGCCTTTCGCTGATGCCCGAGGCAAAGGCGAAGGATCCCATGAGAATAAACATGGGGATTACGGAAAGGGGATAAGAGGAGAATCCCTCGTATATATCCTGCGCCAGAAGGTTGAGGGCAGGTCCGGGCCCTGCAAGATAAGCCAGGCCAGCAAGCCCTACGAAGGCCATGGCAAAGGCAACGGGCATCCTGAGGAGAAAGAGGAACAGGAGCAGACAGATACCAATAAGTCCGGCGGTCTCCGGGGTCATTTTCGCACCAGCTTCAGGATCGAACCGATGAAATATTGAAGAAAAACCAGGCACACGGGTATACAACCAATCGCAGCCGCATAGGCAAAGGGCCACAGGGGGATGCGTGCGGTCATGGATTCCTCACCCCCGATCTTCATGTGATAGCCATAT
>JAFDIC010000361.1 GCA_019308525.1 Deltaproteobacteria bacterium | reverse complement strand
CGGATGACACGGATGAGATTTTTTGTTTTGGCAATCAAGGTGCCTTGATTGCCAAAACCCTCCACCCGCCTCCGGCGGAGAAAAAAACTGAACCGGGCGGCGTGAAGAGGTGGTGTTACTGGTCCCGGAGTCCTTCTTTAGACCGAGGTTTCTGAAAAAATTACCACCAAAATTTGGATAACATATTGATATGTCGGCGAATCAAAGGATTTGGATGGTGAATGATGTACCCATGTAATATGCATTTTTTGCTTGACAGATTGGGATTAATCCCTTAGTATTCGTGGTCATGTATATAGAAAAAGTACCCAATCGCAATTCACCCCCATGCATCCTCCTGAGAGAATCCTACCGCCAGGAAGGAAAGGTCAAGAAACGCACTATTTGTAATGTGACCAAATGGCCTCCTGATCTGGTAGAAAACTTTCGCCTTTTGCTCAAAGGCGGAACGGTTGTTGGGCGCCTGGAGGAGTGTTTTGATGTAGTTCGATCCCGTCCCTATGGCCATGTGGCTGCTGTGCTGGGCACGCTGCGCAAGATCGGCCTTGAGCGAATCATCGGTGGCAAGGGCTTGAGGGAGCATGCCCTTAGTGTAGCGATGATTGTTGCCCGGATCATTGACCCCCAGTCCAAACTTGCAACGGCCCGTGGGCTGAAAGACGAAAGCCTCTTTTCTGCCCTTGCAGAGGAACTTGGAGTGGAGGAGGCTAGCGAGGATGAACTTTATGGAGCCATGGACTGGCTGGGGGAGCGACAGGAGCGCATTGAAGGCAAGCTTGCAAAGAGGCATCTTGATAACGGCTCTTTGGTACTCTATGACGTCACCTCCACCTATTTTGAAGGAAGGACCTGTCCCCTGGCAAGACGTGGTCACAACCGTGATGGAAAGAAGGGCAAGCTTCAGATTGTCTTTGGTCTTTTGTGTAACCATAAGGGGTGTCCTGTAGCTGTGGAGGTTTTCTCCGGGGACACGGGAGACCCCTCCACGCTTGAGGGACAAATCAGGAAGATCCATGATAGGTTTGGGCTTGATCGGGTGATTTTTGTGGGGGACCGGGGGCTTATCACAGAGGCTAGGATCAGGGAGGAGATTCGTCCTGTGAAGGGTCTTGAGTGGATAACGGCCCTTCGTGCCTCCCAGATTCGTAAACTTGTCGATAGTGGTTCTCTCCAGCTTTCCCTGTTTGATGAGAGGGACCTTGCGGAGATAACTGATCCTTCCTATCCTGGTGAGCGATTGGTGGTATGCAGGAACCCCATGCTGGCTGAAGAGCGAGCCCGCAAACGCCGTGAACTTCTCGAAGCTACGGAAAAGGAGCTGGAGAAGATTGTTCAGGTTACGAGGCGGGAGAGACGCCCTTTGAGGGGCAAGGAGAAGATTGCCCTCAGGGTGGGCAAGGTGATCAACAAATTCAAGGTGGGCAAGCATTTTCATCTCAGTATTGGGGAAGAGAGTTTTTCATACAAGCGCAAGGAAAGAAACATTGCCAGGGAAGAAGTCCTGGATGGCATTTATGTTATCCGCACGAGCCTGTCCTCTGATAAACTGAGCCCTGAAGCAACGGTGGGGGCCTATAAGCAGCTATCCTTGGTGGAGCAGGCATTTCGTTGTTTCAAGTCCATTGATCTGAAGGTTCGACCTATTCATCATCGGCTGGCAAGAAGGGTTCGGGCTCATGTATTCCTTTGCATGCTGGCCTATTATGTGGAATGGCACATGCGTCAGTTACTGGCTCCCATCCTCTTTAATGAAGACGATCCTCAGGGAGCACAGGAGAACCGCAGCTCTGTAGTTGCTCCTGCGCAAAGATCCACTTCGGCAAAGGCCAAGGCCCGAAGCAAGAGGAGTGAAGATAATCTACCGGTCCATAGCTTCAGGAGCTTGCTAAAAGACCTTGCTACCATTTGCAAAAACCGTATTCGTCCAAAGCTACCGGGTGCACCAAGTTTTGACAAGACCACTTTGCCTACACCGGTACAGGAAAAAGCGCTGAAACTGCTGCGTGTGAGATTGTGATGTACCCAGTAGGGGCAAGATAGATTTCTTTGATATCCAAGAATTACAGTGTGTTACGCTGTTTTCAGTTAGGAACTTCGGGTTAATTCACATGGAAGAGGCAATGAAGGAAAAACCAGCCTGGATCGAGCGGCTCAAACAAGAGGGAAGATTCGAAGACCTGGTCACCGAGCGGCCGCCTGCACCATGGTACAGGGTGCTCTATTATGGCTTCGGCCTTACAGCCCTCACTTTCGGCATCTACATACTCGTCAACGGGATAATCTACGGCCGTTACGTGGAGCTTCACTAAGTCCTTCGATTCATGAATACCCTAACGTATCTATTCGGCTTAAAAACCTGGTCCTACAGAAGAATGCGTGTCGGTGTCCTGTAGGAGTGACCTCTGGTCGCGATTCCCTGATTCCTGTCCAAAGCGGGACCGGGTATCGCAGGTAGAGCGTGCTCCTACAGGGGGAGATGTGTCGCTCCAGATTATGGGGCCACCGGAGCCGAGCCCTTGGCCATGCAGGCCTGCATTCTTGGCCGGTCTTCGTGGTCCTGTTTCTTGTATTCCTGCTCCCAGATCTGGTCCGCCAGTCTGGCCCAGTTTGCGGCATAGGCGTCCATCTTGTCCTTGTGAATCGTGTATATTTCTTCTGCGCCCGGATGTGTAAATTTGGCGCCCGTCTTTGCAATCACCTCTCTCATGACGTGGGGGTTGTCAATGATCATGCACGGTCTCAAGTGGTTCTCGTTATGGGGCTGGCAGGACCTGATATAGCTGAACAGGTGGCTGTTGAGGGCCTCCTTGAGAGGGGTGTCGTGGATATTGTCCACCGCAATATGTGTATAGACACAGGGCTCTACATCACCCTTGGCATTCACGTGAAAGTAACGCCTCGCCCCTGCTATGCATCCCTCAACATATGGACCGTCATTCCAGAAATCCAAGACGAAAATAGGCCTGGTATTCCTTATGCGGATAACCTGCCTTCGGAGGTGGTCCCTTTGTTTCGGGGTGACCATGAGTGAAAAATCGGCCATGCCGTTTACCGGTAGGTAGAGGAAATACATCTGAGCAAAGGATCCCAGAGAGATCATGTGATCTATGAACTTCATGGATGAAACTGCCTGGACATTTTGCCTTGTCACAGTGGCCGAGGTCCCGATAATCACCCTGGCATCATGGAGGTATTCAAAGGCATTCATGATCTTGCCATAGACCCCTTTCCCTCGCCAGGAGTCGGTTTCCTTCTCGTCACCCTCGATGCTGATGACCACGATGGCATTGCCCAGGTCGGCAAAGCGCTGTGCCTTTTCCTTCGTCATAAGAGTGCCGTTGGTGTAAACCTGGAAGAAGATGTTCGGGTGCCTTTCAAGTAGTTCAAAGAGGTAAGGGTAAACCAGAGGTTCGCCTCCGAGAATGGTCACGAAATAGATGCCGAGTTCCTCGCACTCATGGAGCAACCTGTCCGCTACCTCCAGGGACAATTCCGGCTTCATTCCGTAACCCAGGGTGTAGCAACCCTTGCACCGGAGATTACACCGGAGGGTAGGACTCAGGATCATTATGAAGGGCGGATGAAACCCCAATTTCTTGCTCCACTCTTCCCTGCGTTTTCCACCCTCGAACCAGGCCCCGTTAAAAAGTGTCTCAAAAAGCCGAATCCTTCTCTCCGTGGGCAGGTATTCCATGACACGCCTGAATAGGTCCTTGGCAGGGTGCCCCGGTGTTTGAAGGAGTTCCCTGATCCTATGTATGGCACCGAGGACTTCTGGATCATCGCTCAGACGTTCCCCAAGCTGCGTGAGGCGGACGAAATTTTCATCGGAAATGCTAGGTAGGAGACGGATTATTGTCCGCACGACCTGTTTTATACCCCTGTCCCTAAGATTGTTGCCCATGATTAGCTCCTCCTCTCTTCCTTCAGGTTGGCTCTCAATAACTTCTGGATAATATCCTTGACCAATCCCTTCTGGTTATCTATGACTTCAATCCCCTTTCTGACCAGCCACTCCTTGTAATCTGACTGAATGCCGCCGCATATGAGCTTTTTTACGTCCAGGTTCACGAGTCGTCTGGCGATTTCCATGGGGCTTTCTCCGCCCACGTCCCATACCACCTCTTTTTCGATCCTGTCGCCGCGTATTTCCAGTAACATTATCAAGGATGAACTTCCGAAGTGAGGTGATACCCTTTCCTTGAACAGAGGTACGGCGATTTTCATCTTCTCCATT
>JAFDIC010000360.1 GCA_019308525.1 Deltaproteobacteria bacterium | reverse complement strand
CAGCTCAACTGGAGCCCTTTGTTCCGGAGGACTCTTTGCGACTTCAGCCTCGTATGCCAACCGAGACGAGGAGATCTTGTCTTCTACTGCTCCCCTTCCAGGCATATCCCCTTGCACCATGGTGACCGGTTCCTTTGCCTTTTCTTCCTTACCCATCTCTTCTTCAACGCCCCCCTCCTGCTTGAGGCGATCAACGGGCCCTCCCACTTTGAGCTGTCCCTGCTGGTGCAGGTTGACTATAGAAAACACCAGGATAAGGACCGCCACCGCTCCAGCCAGTTCCAAGGGGATCTTTGTTCTCATGGGCGTGAAAAGCTTGCGAATGATCCTCGAAGGCCAGGAAGGTCTATCCATCCGTGCATGGAGCTGGTCAAGGAAATCCTCAGGGGGATCTACCGACTCCATGGAACCCAGCTCATTCACAAGGGATTTCAAGGCCTCCAGTTCTTCCCGGCACCCCCTGCAACTGGACAGGTGCTTGTCCACCAGGGTCCTGGTTTCCTCATCCAAGGCCCCGTCAACATATTCGGACAGGTATTGCCTGATCACCTCACATTCCATTCTATATCACGCCCTTCAGCATTTCTCGCAGTCCCTGCCTTGCCCTGGCAATTCTCGATTTCACGGTTCCGAGGTTTAGGCCTGTTATCTCCGAGATTTCATCGTATGAAAACCCGTTGATATCACGAAGGATAACTGCCTCCCTCTGGTCCCGGGGGAGTCTACTGATTGCATCCTTTATGTACGTGAGCCTCTCCTTTTTCTCAAATTCAACAGCAGGTGACCTGCTTTCATCAGGAATATCTACGGATGGATTGGCGCCCTGTGCCGGCAGCGGATTATCCATAGAGACGGTAACCATTTTCTTCCTGTACCCGGAGGACTTCAATTTGTTCCGGCAGGTATTGACGGCGATCCTGTAAAGCCAGGTGGAAAAGGCAGACTCAAATCTGAACCTTTTCAAGGACCGATACGCACTAATGAAGGTCTCCTGCGCCGTGTCATTGGCTTCCTGGTAGTCCCCAAGGAATCGGTAGCACAGATTGAAAATCCTGTTCTTGTGATTCAGCACCAGCTTGTCAAATGCGTTCCTGTCTCCTTCACGAAAGGCCTGTATCAGTGTTGCATCTTCCTGGGCTGAACTTGACTGTTTCCCTATTTCCATCCATTCAACTTAGACAAGTCCTGTATGAGAATGTTCCGCGCTGGTTTACGCCTTGTGAAATCGCTCCCCCCATGATAATCGAAGTATCCCATTTTGTTCCATATATTACCAGATATTTCGGTTCGGACAAGTGTGAGATCGTAGAGTCTTTTCTCAGAAAAGGGGCTGTTATTGTTAACATTCTAGGAGAGGAGCGGAGAGTCGTCATCCCCCGGGGTTTGACCACACAGCCGCCTACCACTCGTACTTTGCCACTCTTGAAGTTAACATTTTGGCATTTACACTTGAAAAACAAAATATGGTGCCATAATATAAAAGCGTGGTTTGGATGGGCTTGCGACCTAGGCCTTGGAAAATGCAAGATCCCCTTCAAGGTCGAGCCGGCGGCCCGGAGTGGAAGGGAAGGCGAGGATTCTTGTTTCTTGAATACACGTAACATTTACGCGCCTTGGCAGCCGTAGAAGGACAAGCCATCCTCGGGCTAGTAAAAACTCGTGTCTGGCACAGATATTGAGCAAGAGGAGGGGAGCCTTCTGAAGGTCCTGTAAAGGCGTTTTCCTGCTGCCCCTATCACCATGTCGGCAGCTTCTTTGAATAAAGTCTTCCAGTTCCTTCTCCTTCTTATGGGTTTTCTGACGCTCTTCGCCCTTCTTCATCCCCTGCCGGATTGTCTGTCTTCTTGTGGAAAATCCAGATTCGCTGCCGAAAGCACGAGAGTTTCATGACCGTAGAAAAAAATGAAGACAAGGATTGAACATGAATGACCACATGAGAAACGGTGAGCTAAGGGAAAAGGTCCAAGGGATTTATGACTATATCCAGGAGGAACTTTACTTCAACCGTCCTGACCTGAAGATCCGAGGTCTCCGCTTCAACTCCGCCCTTTTGATGAGCCTCTTGACCGGCCTCTCCAAGGGGAAAGAGCTCATAGTGGGGGAGCCGGGACTGGGAAAGACCACGTCGGCGGAATACGTTTGTGCCCTTCTGTACAGGTTCCCCCTGGGAACCATTTGGGCAGGCGAAGTCTCCGGGCATCCCGAGCAGACAGAGGAGAAAATCATCGGAAGACCTGACCTGGGGAAGTTGAACCAAGGAGAGGAAGTCGTAGTCTGGTCCCACTTTGTCCAGTTGCCCGTGAAGATTGTCGATGAGATCAACAGGCTTCCTGAAACGAAACAGAGCATGATCCTGGATGGGGTGGACCGGGGAAACTGGGAATACCTAAATGATGCCATCATCAACAGGGAGTACTGCCTCTTTGCAACGGCCAACTATCAGGATCGGGGCACAAACACCATCATCGCACCCCTGATAGACCGCTTCGACGTCATGGTGGAGTCCAGGCACCCTGGCGCCAACCTCGCGTATCTCATCGGGGGGAAGACCTCCAACGGGCAGGCATTGCGAAACGAAGACCTGGAGCTTCAGTTTCAACGCCTCCTGGCCGAGCGTGTATCCTATTTAGAAAAAATGAATCTGGTTGAAGAACTAAATGACCGGTTTGGAGAAATCCTTGAGAAGGATGCTGGCATAAAGACCCTTTCGCGATCTGACAGGGAGATAATCAGGGCCCGGAAGAATGAATTGCCTTTCGACCTCGACTTCAACGCCTTCCTCAGGCTCGTTATCGCTGAACTGTCCTTCTGCCACCGTTTTGGCCAAAAGAGATCGGACGAGACCTGCGAAGAAGGATGTCATTTCACCGAGTATTACTGTAACTCGGTGAAGAACTGTATTTCCAATCGCTTTCCCATAAGCATCAGGAACTTTTCCCAGGCCCTGGCCTGGTTTCTTGGAGACGAATCGGTCGGTCTGGAGCACCTTGTAACCGTCATGCCTTTCACACTGGCACACAGGATACAGTGGAAAGAGGAGTTCGTAGCACAACATGAAAAGGACAGTCGTGATGAACCCCTGGCAATCTATCTTGCGAAGGCAGCCGTAAAGAATATGCATAGGCGTTACATGGAGCAAGGCAACCAATTGAAAAGCGCGCTTGCCGCTGCATGCCGCATCGCAGAAGGGGAAGAAGTGGATCCCGTCCAAGGGGATCACCCCATCTATTGGGAGATAAGGAAAGACTTGGACAAGGAGATTTCTCGAAGATGAAGAATCCATTCCTTGACTTCAGGCTGGTGCCCTTTGAAAGAAAAGAGCTTCCCCTGGACCGGATTGTGAGAGCCAAGACCGAGACCATGGAACGCCTTATTGACGGCTTCTTGCGGCTCATGGATGAGGAAGCCAAGGATCTCGTGTGGCTCGTGGAGCACAGCCGGGTAGTAAAGGCATACAATGCAGCCACAAGAAGCATCCAGGCTCTGCGCTATGATCAGGACGATATCGAGGAATTTTGCAACGAGCTCGACACATCGAGGAAGATTCCCTACATGATATCCGGTCCTGCCGGCATCTACATATCGGCCCTGATCAACTGTTGCCAAGAGAAAAAAATTACCCTGAGGCTTCAGGACTTTCAGCGATCCTTCCATTTCCTTGGTTACAGGCTTCCCGAGGGAAAGACTCTTGTCCTTGAAGGAGACGTGGGAAACTTCACCGGAGCCGGTCTCGCGGGTGGCCTCCTCCTGGTTGAAGGATCAACGGGCAACTGGTGTGGTGCTGGCATGTTCAAGGGCAAGATTCACGTCAAGGGTCATAGCGGACAGAAGACCGGAGAGTGGATGAGGGGAGGAGAAATACACGTGGACGGGCAGATATGGAGCGCCGGGCAGACCCGGCTGGGAGGTGAAATATACATGGGGGGAAAACTTATTGTTGACTAGCCGGCTGCTGCCTGAAGCTCGCTCCAATGAAAGCGGAAAGACTTGCCCTCTTTAGAGATGGTGCATATGAGACGAATCGAGCGAGGGCCCTTTGTCGGTGGCGTGAACGTGAGGAGAATTCGAGGTGTCAAAGCTTGATACCATATTGAAGGAAGTGTGGCCCAGGGTGAGGAAGAGACATTTTTTCCCCGAGCTTCCTGAGCCCATGTGCGTCCCGGGAGAAGAGAGAGTCGGGCTTGATATCAAGGACAAGAAGATTTCCATATCCGAGAAGTTCGTGGAAGGGCTCTGTCCCCTTTTGGAGAAA
>JAFDIC010000359.1 GCA_019308525.1 Deltaproteobacteria bacterium | reverse complement strand
GATAGGGCCTTGCTGTCATGCATAAGAGCGGCAAGGGGAGTCTCTTCGGAGGTGACCGAATAGGTCGTGACAATCGGGAGAAAGGTGGGAAGAACCAGATCTCCATGGGTGGAACCGGCCTGTCCGTCCTCTGCTCGTCGCCCTGTGATTTTATCTTGCTTGATCATCCTTGAAGGGGGCCCCGGCGGGATTAACTCTTTACCACGGATATGTGCTTCTTCCTGACGGCACGGGCCAATATTCTAAGGATCCGGGTTTCGATCCCGTCCCAAGAAACCCAGGATTCCTTTTTCACTATCACTTCCTTCGGCTTCATGTGAAGTTCCTTGACTCCCGGGATGGCCAGTATTTCCTTCACTGTCTGGGCACCAATTAATCCCAACCTCTTGACCATAACCTGAAAGTCTTTCTCAACAGGTTTCTTGAAATGTTCCACGACCGGAGGACAGATGTTCTCCGGAGGCAGGAATGATCTTATCTCAGGGTTGGGGTGGTTGTATACGACTACCTCTTCAGACATCTCATGAAACCTGATCTTGTATCCCGATCAAGGTGCTCTGTCCACCCTTCTGGACGCAGCTCCTCATGATTTGATGAAATCCCTCAAAGCCTCCACCGACGCTAGATGTCTCCGCGGGGAAGAGATTACCCCTCGCTTTCGATAGTACCCTTTTTTGGATCATGATTCAATTCCATACCTTGACACGGGGGTCCTGTTCTTCTATCCTCCCAAGCGAATGAAAATTGAATCTAATGGGAAGGATGAAATGAAGAAGAGAAGACGATCAAGACCTTCGTGTGCATCGTGCAGTGTCCATGGAGATGGAAAGATTTGCATGAGCGAGAAGGGGACCGGGCCAAAGGGATGCCCCACATTGACCCGGAAGGACTTGCTGGAGGAGGCCAACAGGGAATATGAAGATGAGCGAATACTGCATTTCGCCCGGCAGGCGTCAATACAGGAAGCAGAGTGCTATGCCAACAGGGACCAGCGGCCCTATGTGATGCAGCCTACCAAGACCAGGGTGGTGGAAATATGCGAATTTGCCAAAAGGATGGGGTACAAGAGATTAGGGCTGGCATTTTGTATTGGTCTGGCAAGAGAAGCTTCAGTGGTCGAGGAAATATTCAATATCCACGGATTCGAGGTGATTTCAGTTCTTTGCAAGGCAGGGAGGAGTTCAAAAGATCTCATTGGGATAAGAGATGAGGAAAAGATATTTCGCGGAACCGACGAGGCAATGTGCAATCCAATTTTTCAAGCAAAGCTCCTCAACCGTGAAAACACGGAACTCAATATCCTGCTTGGTCTATGCGTCGGCCACGACAGCCTTTTCTTCAAGTATGCCGAGGCACCCACCACCGTCCTGGCGGTAAAGGACAGGGTTACGGGCCATAACCCCCTTGCAGCAATTTACCTGTCAGACTCCTATTACAAGAAGATAAAACATCCCGGCCTAGGTTGAGGAATGTGCCGGAGCAGGAGGCGGTCAGTGGGACCAGGGGGGGTATATACTTGACTTATGGAGCTGAGATCTCTATCCTGAGGGACAAGATCAGGTGGGCCGATAGATAGGGCTTTTTTCGACCATCTTTATTGGAAAACCAGTGGAGGAACCATGAAGATCAAGGAGCTTATGGTACCCAACCCGATAACCATAACGCGGGATTCGACTATTCAAGAAGCGATCGAGGTTATGAAGGTGAATTCCATTCGCCACCTGCCTGTGGTGAAGAAGGATAACACGCTGGACGGCTTTGTGGCCCTCTCTGATTTGAAGACGGGGTTGATACCCTCCATGGTTGCAGACGTAACTCTCACCGACCTGATCATAAACGACCCGATAGTGGTCAGCCCTGATGATGATGTTGAAATCGCTGCACAACTGATATACAAGCACAAAATCGGTGGGATGCCGGTGGTTGCGAAGGGCAAGGTCGTCGGTATCATAACGGAATCAGATATATTGAGGGCGTTTATCGACATGATGGGGATCCTTATGTCCAGTTCGAGGATAGACGTTTCAGTGGGCAACGAACCAGGCGCTCTCAAGAAGGCCCTTCAGATCATCCACGATAACGGTGGTGAGATTATTAACGTGGGAATCACAGCCATGAGACCGGAAAAAAAGGTGTACTATTTTCGTCTTGCCCCTTGTGATACAAAGGTAATAGCGGATACCCTGGAAAGGGAAGGTATGGAAGTGATAGCGGCAATGGACTGATCGCCGCAAAGAGAGTCATCACCCCAAGAAAGTGATGGACCGACGGCATCCATGGACAAAAATGGCTGCGCTCAAAGAGACTTAAGCCAAGGAGAAGGGGGAAAGGCCAATGGCGGATTTCGCGGATGTTGTTAAGGCAAGGAGGAGCATAAGAAACTTTCAGCACAGGGAAGTATCTGATGGGGATCTACGGGAGATACTCGAAATGGCGCGATGGTCCCCTTCATGGGCCAATACCCAGTGTTGGGAGATAATCCTAATAAAGGATGGTGGGACAAGGGAGAAACTTCTTGAAAGCTTCAATTATCCTAACCCGGCCAAGAAGGCCATGACCCAGGCCCCTGTATTGCTGGCTCTGTGCGCAAAACTCAAGAGTTCCGGCTACTACAAGGGAGAGGTGACGACCAAGTTTGGAGACTGGTTCATGTTCGACCTGGGTATTTTGACGCAGACCATCTGCCTTGCCGCACAAGACCGCGGACTTGGCACGGTAATAGTAGGGCTCTTTGATCATGACAAGGCAAAGGAAATATTAGGTGTGAGAGAAGGATATGAACTCCTAGTCTTTATCCCCATTGGGTATCCCGAAAAGACGCCCTCGGCTCCTGCCAGGCGTAACGTGGAGGAATTCCTCCACTATGAGAAGTTTTGAAGATGGGAGGAGGAAACGCAGTTGAGTTTAGCACTGGAATTTCCCATGCTCACCCTCTATTTGGAACTCATATTTGCGGAATTCTGATCCGTCTGTAACCTGATCGAAGGTTTTTTCTACGAATGTTGTTCTGCCTCTCCTGTCTATGAGTATGACTGTGGAGCACCTGGTGCCATATCCCGGACTCCTGATAAAGATCGGGGAGAGGAGGCGTTCCCGTTCCAGGCCCACGCCCGTATCCGGGAGGTCCCTGTCATCCGGGACAGACCTATCGCCCAGTATCTCGAAGAGTTTTTGCTCCGGGATTTCCCGGTGATTCTCCAACAAGCTGGCGAGTAGCTGTTTGGCCCTGACGACCTTTGGCCAAGGAATATCAAGCAGGCCGTTGCTCAAACCATAGATCCCCGGCCCAAGCTGGAGGTGATCACCCTTAAGGTTTGAATACCAGAATAACCTGTCCCTTACACCGAGCAGAAGGTTGAAGCCGTTATAGCGACCGGCCCTGGGTTTCAGCCTTTCAAGATAAGCCTCTGGATCAAGGTTCCCCAGCAGGAATTCCCTTACGAGAAGCCCCCTTGATTGGGCGCCGAGCTTCAAGCTTTTGGGGTCCCTGTAATTGGTGAGTGCGCCCAGCCGTCCGCCCCTCGTAATGCCGAGCCATGTCCCGCCCCCCTTTAGATCCCTGCCTGAAAGCAAATGGGGTGCTTCTGGCCACCATGAAGCAGGTTCAGCAGGGCGATCATAGTATTCGTCCCTGTTGGCAGCCAGGATAAGATCGTAATAGGAATGGGCCTTTAGAGCGAATACCAGTAGACACATTTTACCGGGATCCAGAGGCGGGGATATCGCCGTCTGCCAGTGAAAGTCTGTGACCTATTCCTTGACCGAGCAAGTGTTCACAAGCCTTCCTATGCCCTCAATTTCAATTGCGATCTCGTCACCGTCTTTCATGTACACGGGAGGATCCCTGAAGGCCCCCACGCCAGAGGGAGTGCCGGTGAGGATCAGGTCCCCAGGGATCAGGGTAAAGTGTTTGGAAATAAAACTTATCAGTTGTGGTACCTTGAAGATCATCAGGGACGTGTTACCTTCCTGCATTATCCGACCGTTCAGTATGCTCGAGATCTTCAAGCCGTGGGGATCGGGTATATCTTCGTGGGTGACGACCCAGGGTCCGGTTGGGCAGAAAGTATCCAGGGATTTACCCCTTACCCATTGACCATCCCCAAATTGAAGGTCCCGGGCACTGACATCATTACCGCAGGTAAATCCGAAAATCGCCCCAATCGCCTCCTCCTCAGGGCAGCAACGTACGCTTTTACCGATGACCACTGTCAATTCAGCTTCGAAATCAACTTTCTCGGTTGTTCCCCTGTTCCAGGA
>JAFDIC010000358.1 GCA_019308525.1 Deltaproteobacteria bacterium | reverse complement strand
CGTAGGTCAATGCGATCGAATCAACGCCAGACTCCGGTGTAGAGATAAGGAATGCAGTTGTAGCCCCGTTATTTGCTCCCTGTTTCTTTAGCGATGCTGCGGCAGGAAGAACGCCACAGGAGCAAAGGGGCACCGGAATACCTATGACTGAGGCCTTGATCACCGAAAGGAATCTGCCTCTTCCCAGATGTCGGCCCACGCTCTCCGGGTTCACGAGGGCCCTCATGAGGCCTGCCATCAGAATACCAAAGATGACGTAAATGGCTGAATCCAAGAGCAAAACCCACGCTTCCATAAAAACACGCGTAACGAATTCCATGTTCTATTCCCTGATGTGGTCCATTCCTACCTGAATCAGATCAACCATGTGTTGGTCGTCCAGAGAGTAGTATAATACCTGCCCCTCCCTACGCCCCTTGACCAAAGATGCGTCCTTTAGGCGCCGGATCTGGTGCGATACGGCAGACTCGCTCAGACCCAGGAGGGCGGCCATATCACATACACACATTTCCCCGCTCTTCAATGCCAGGGCTATCCTCAATCTGGTCGGATCTCCCAGCAACTTGTAGATGAGCGCCAGCCGCTCCAGGTCCCGCTCAGGGATAGATTCAGCCCTTGCCCGGTTGATCCTGTCCAGGTGGATTACGCGAACGCCACACCTTTCTTCTTGAACCATTTTTGAACTTTTAGACACCATAATATTTTTATATCTGAGCATACATTCAAATATAAAGGCTTCTCTGTGCCATGTCAAGGATAATTTGCTCTCACACATCTGTGGCCACGGACCGATGACCGGTGACGGACGACCGCCCTTGTGGCTTGAATCCTGAACCCCTCATCGCAAGGAGGACCTTGCTCGTTGAGGAGCTATTTAAGGTTCAAAGTTCAAGGTTCAAAGTTGAAGGTTGAAGATCAATGAAGGGGCAGCCCGGTACCCGAGCCTGGCGTTGGGAGCTTCGCCCCCTTGTAGGAGCCACTTTTAGTGGCGATCCCAAGGGAAGTGACGAGTGACGGGCCACGAGACACAGCAGTGAGCTGTCGAACGGAAATTGGACCTTTCGCGAAGCGATCAATAGTAGTACCAGATGGTCTTGTACTCGTTGATATCTTCTCCGATCGCCCTTAACCTCTTCATGTATCCGTAAATGGATACATCCGTATAAACGTATGTATCCACCAGGGAGAGTTTCTTCTCCCACGGGTGAAACTCGTATACCCTTCTACCGTCCGGCAGGATTGAAATTACATCCCTGTGTTGCGCTGCGCGAAGGTAGTTCTTGCCAAGACGTGGAACGTTGAAAACGATCTCGTCTGTTCGTACCATACCCGGCAGCAATCGAGCCTCTTCGTTCTGTTCCTGGAGCAACCTGGCAATAGGCACCCGGTATTCATCCGTTTCTTCCTTTCCCTTCGTGTTAAAGGTGTAGTATGGAGTGACCCCCACGAGGCGAAGCTTGTGGCGGAGGGCTGATGCTTCGAATTTCCTCGAATTGAAGAAGGTATAGACCATTTGGTTACACACCTCCATTCCGTGCCTGCGAAACTTCTGCACAGCCTCCATCATCCGGGGCGTAATCTCGTAGGGATGCTCGACATGGGTGACCAGGACGAGCTCCCTCTTCCCGGGAACATGGAAGTCGTTGATTGCCTCTACCAGGGGGGCGGTGATCCTCTGGGGAAGTGTCACCGGGGTGCGTGTCCCAATTCTTATTCTCTCCAGGTGTCTCATGGTGGAAAGCCTTGACAGGAGGTCCTGTATCTGGGAATCCGGCAGCAAGAAGGGATCGCCGCCCGTGATCAACACTTCATTGATCTCAGGCCTCTCCTCAAGCCAACGGAGGACCTTTTCCAGTTTATTGCTCACCAGCAGCGCTTGAGAAGAGTCCACTTCCTCTATCTCCCAGTTCCTCTGGCAGTACACGCAGATTTGGGGGCAGGTGAGGATTGGCTTCAGGATTACTATCATGGGGTAGCGCCTCGTGACCCCGTCAATGGGAGATGTATCCCTCTCCAGCATAAAATCCATGGTGTACTCGCCCTCTTCACGAAATTTGACCAGTTTCTCCACGTAGTGAAGGGAAGGGATGACCTGGGCGCGAACCGCCCTATCCCTTTCCCGGTCTGCCTCATAGTCCATGAGAGAGACATAGTAGGGCGTAATCCCAAAGGGTATCCTGTGTTTCCTTGCCAGCTCCACTGCCTCCCGGTCCTCGCTGCTCAATTTGACCAGCGAATTCAATGTGTCCGCATCCCTGATCACATTTCTCACCTGCCACTTCCAGTCTTCCCATTCCGCCTCCGTGGCACCGAAGATGTCCAGGATCCTCCTCTTGTTCTCCTCTCTCCTCTTGACCACATCTTGGTCCAGCCCACAGAGGTACCTGTCCATGAATCTATCGGCCTTTTTCCCCATTCGAGAGAGGTCCGCAGAGCGCATCTTCGCAGCTTTCCTGCCCCTGTATTTCAAGAAGGCAGGCTCCTTCTCATCGTAGATGCCTGCCTTTCCGGTAATTCCCTTCAAAAGGGCCTCTAATTCCGCATAGAATCCAGGACCCGGTTTCTTGAAGCCTGTCGGACCGTTGCCATGAACGAGCTGGTTGATATAGGCCAGGAAACTGAATCCTGCCAGCGATTCACTCCTCGGGGACAGGATCGTCCTCAGTGCCCTTATGGAGTCCCGGGCAAGTATCCATTCCATTGCCGGAATTGGGTGCTCTTCATCATAGGAGCGAATCAAGAGGGAGTTAAGAACGCCCTTGATCCCCATCCTTTTCTCCTCCAAGGGGGCCTCGGAGAGGATGATATCCTTCAAGTCCGGGGCAAGATCGAGTATTTTCAGAATCCTTCTCCTCACTCTTTGTCTTTCCATTCCATTTCCTCCCGACATCCCTGGATCTCTATTGCGAATATACAATTCTTCCGGTTTACAGGCCGTTGCCATTCGCCCAATACGAAATGTCGCACCGCGGGGTTCCCATGAGGAGCCCGTATTTTGCTAGTACATCATGCTGTGTATCCTTTCAACATATCCTATGGTCTCCTTGTGGCGCCATTTTCGAACCTTGGGAGCAACCTCTCTGATATTGGTCCACAAGTTCTCGTTCAATCCGGTAGTCTTGCACTCCTCCTGGGCCTTCAAGATGGTCCTGAAGCCCGCATTGTAGCTTCCGAAAGTAAAAGCCATGCGGTCATTGAATGGGCGCGGGGCCTTCCATTTCTTGTAAAGTTGCCTGTCATAGTATATCCCGGCGGCAATGTTCCAGCGAGGCTCATTGATATCGATAAAGGAAGGGTTCTTTTTCTTTATCTCACTGAATGTCCTTGGCAAAATTTGCATAATGCCCTTTGCCCTCACCCAGCTTTGGGCACGATTATTCAAATTGGACTCTGCAATGGCCTGTGCCTTGAACCACTTCCAGTCAAAACCCGGACCAAAGTAACGCTTTGTATACTTTCTGAAGTAGACGTCATATTTGCTGGTCCATTTCTTGGAGGTCACTTTGGGGAATTCTTCTCCATAGGCTGCCTGAGCGGTCAAAAATATTGAAATGGCAATAATGACAGATTTCAGGAAAAGCGATCTATCCATCCATCATCTCCATCATCCTTCTTCCCAGCCCGGTCCATAGAACGTTCAAGGAACATATACTTGTTTCGGCCTTTAGTTCAGGCTCATTCCTATGACCAGGCCGATGGCGACTCCAACTCCGATGAATATCCCGAGGATAACGAGGCCAACTGCCCTGTTATCCTTGGCCAACTCCTCGTGAGTGGAGAAAGGAGTTACCCTATCGAACAACCTGTAGCCCAAGTACATGAAAAGAAGAGTAAGCAAGCCCCCGATCAAGGCATAGACAAAATTAGCGACTATCGCGACCAACTGCATGATGACACCCCCTTTTTGACCCGAATTCACCCCTTTTACAACTCGCCCGGATTCTCCCCCCCGTCAACCTGGTTGTTTCTCTTTCCTGGCCATTAGGACCCTGTCTTGATGGGAGTAGTCTTTTACTGTCCTGTTCTCTCCGTAGAGGCCGCTGGACTCGACGAGCTTCAACGCCCCGGATATTTGCTCCGGGCCCATTTCGATGACCAGCCACCCACCCCGTTTCAGGCAACCTGCCCCGTCCTTGATAATACGTTCAATGTAGTCCATCCCTTCCACACCACCGTCAAGGGCTATCCGGGGCTCATAGTCCCGTATTTCAGGCTGGAGGGACTGAAACCTACTGGAAGGGACGTAGGGTGGATTGGACACTATGATGTCAAAGCATCTCTCTTCTTC
>JAFDIC010000357.1 GCA_019308525.1 Deltaproteobacteria bacterium | reverse complement strand
AACAGGGAAAGCATGCCTACAGAAGGAATGAACTCTACCTCACCTCTCAATGTTCTATCCTTCATTACGAGATCCCTCACCCGGGTCTCGTCTCTCATAGAAACGCAACATTTGGCCTGACTCTGTCCGCGAAGACATCCGCCCCAAAGGAACTGCATGTTAATTTCGTTTTCTCCCAGGAGCCGGGAAATCAGCAATGAAGCATCCGTGCCATTCGATACGGCTGACACATTTATCTGGAGCAACTCATCACTCAACTTCACCCCGGCCACCTGGATTTTTTCTGGTCCTCCAGGCACTGATTTCCCTTTGAGATTCCGTCTACCTCGCGTAGTCCCTGACGATTTCCATGAGATTGTCGAGGTCAATTGGCTTGGGTATAAACTCATCTGCCAGAGCCGTTTTTCCATCCCAATGCGTATAAGTTGTTGATGTCACCGCCTCCCCCACGGCCGTAAGAAGACTCACGGTTATGTCTTTGTACTCCGGATCCTTCTTGATTTCGTCGCAGACTTGATACCCGTTTTTGTTTGGCATCATGACATCAAGAATGATAACGTCAGGCCTCTCCTCCTTGATCCTATCCCAAGCCTGGACACCATCATATGCTTTTGCAACTCTGAAGTTCTCACTTTTCAGTTTTATGGATACCGCTTCGACCAAATCCGGGTCATCATCAACGACTAAGACCAGTTTTTCCTTGCTCATCGTTTTCCCCCTGAATCCTCTTTATGAGTACCAACTGAGAATACTAGCCAAAACATTAGCTGATTTCAAGATGTTAATCTTCAACATCAGGCCTGGGGTAGAGGCCTGCCTCCTTCACAATTTGAGCGACCTTCCCTTCCCATTCTATCGCCATAATATGGAACCCTCGCACACCATCCACCTCTTTAAGCTGCTCAATGGTTTCCACACAGATCTTGATGCCCTCTTCGGGTTGATTCTCCTTGGGAACCCCCGACATACGCCTGATGACCTCATCAGGGACATCCATCCCAGGCACTTTGTTTTTCATGTACTTCGCCATTCCTGTAGATTTGAGGGGCGTAACCCCTGCCAGAATACTCACCTTTTCATGCAAACCTCTATCCCGCACCCCTTCCATCCACTTCTTGAATTTTTCGATACTATAAACACACTGAGTCTGAATGAAATCCACTCCCGCCTTTACTTTCTTGGCCAACCTAGCCACCCGCAGTTCGAAAGGATCCGCAAATGGGTTGGCAGCTGCCCCTATAAACATCCGTGGGGGATTGATAATATCATCGCCTCCCTGGAATTTCCCCTTGTCGCGCATGTTGCGTACCATCTCTATGAACTGGATTGAATCCAGGTCATAGACATTGGCAGCCATAGGGTGATCCCCAAAACACGGGTGGTCCCCTGAAAGACATAACATGGTATTGATCCCGTGGGAATAGGCCCCCAGGATGTCGCTTTGCATGGCAAGACGATTCCTGTCCCTCGTAACCATTTGAAGGATGGGATTGAGGCCCATCTGCTTGAGGATAAGGCATGCTGCGAAACTGGACATCCTTACCACGGCAGTCTGATTATCCGTAACATTTATGGCATCCACGTAGCCCCTTAACATTTCGGCTTTTTCTCTGATTTTTTCTGGCGCTGCCCCTCTTGGCGGCCCGCATTCAGAAGTAACAGCCAGTTTGCCTGATGCCAGAACTCTTTCTAGTGCACTCTCAGTCTTCATGATGCAAGATCCTCTCTTATGATTCGCCTGTGCCCTCCGTCCCGGCTAGTCCTCCAATCCTTCGGAGGCATAATGTCTTCATACCGCCTTTCGAGCCCCAGGGCCTTCAATCTATCCCAAATCAACTGCCATGCGCAGTCGGTATCCGGATTGACCTCACATTTTCCATGGGCTGAACCTCCGCAGGGACCGTTGAGCAATCGCTTTGAACACCGTGCAATGGGGCAGATTCCTCCTGTTATGCCAAGGATGCAATCACCACACCCCTGGCATCGCTCGGCCCACACTCCTTGTCGTTCTGAGGCCCCCATGAATTTCGTGTTTACAGCCGGGAAAACCGGTATTTCCTTGAACCTCCTCGCAATTTCCTGTACACCGCAGCCGCAGGCCATTGACAATACGGCGTCGACCTGACTTATGGTACCTGAAAGCTCCTCGACGTATTCTGGATCACATTGCCGTTCTAATGTCATTTCTTTAACGTCCAGTACTTTGCCTTCCTGCATACACCTCATCTGAAGAGCGGAAGATAGGAGCGCAACCTCTTTTCTCCCGCCCGCAGAACAAACCGTAACGCATTCGTTACACCCCACGAGAAGGATGCGATCAAAAGCTTGTATGTATTCCAGGATCTCTTCAATGGGTTTTCGTTCAGCAGTGATCATACCCAGATTCCCCTTTCATTGGCGATTTCGAACAGCGGCATTCTTGCCTTCGCGCTTTGCTCCACGTTTTACGGGGCTCGGACCAAGGCGGCGGATATGTTCCGTGAATTCAGAGGCGGTTGCCGCAAATCGTTCTCCCATACCCGCAGACATTGTAATCATTTCAAGTCGCTCTCCCCCGATCCCGATTTCATCCAACAGCCCTTTGATATAAGCTACCCTGCGTGCCGCTCTTATGTTCCCATTCTTGAAATGGCAGTCTCCTTCCAGGCATCCCGCCACATACACACCATCTGCCCCTTTTTGGAACGCCTTCATTATGTGGATGGCGTCTACCTTTCCAGAGCATGGAACACGAATGACATTTACGTTTGGAGGATAGCTCCGTCTCATGCTTCCCGCCATATCCGCAGCCGTATATGCACAATAATGACAACAAAAAGCGACGATAATAGGTTCAAATTCTTCCACTAAACCACTCCTTCTAACAGGCTGGTCAACTTGGCCATTATTTGATCATCTTCATACTGCACCAACTGTATTGCCTTTGCAGGGCATTCAGCCGCGCAAACGCCGCATCCATGACACTTGGCAGGATCGATCTCCGAAAACCCGTCTGCGTTGATAAAAGGGACATCAAAGGGGCATGCCCTCACACAGATCAAACAGGCGGCACACCTCTCACTGTCCACCTTTGCGACGGTCGCACCCAGATTGATTACCTCCCTGGCAAGCATTGTCCGGGCCCGGCCGGCTGCCGCCTGAGCTTGCGCTATGCTTTCCCGTATGTTCTTGGGACCATGGGCAGTACCGGCCACAAAGAATCCAGGAACAGGGAGATCAACGGGTCTAAGCTTCACATGGTCCTCCAGAAAGTACCCGTCCAGCGTTCTGGGCAATCGGAAAACCATGGCCAGGTCTTCAGCTCCTTCTTCATCCGACACAAAACCCGTACTCAATATCAACCTGTCAGCCAGCACGTTCACCTTTCCTCCGAGGACATGATCCCTGAAAGTGATCGATAGCTTGCCTTCAAGAGGCTCTACCACAGGTTTTTGTTGCTCCTCATAACGGAAAAAAAGGACCCCCTTCTCTCTTGCCTTTCTGTAGTATTCTTCCTGGAAGCCGTAAGTCCTCATTTCCCTGTAAATGATATGGATTTGCATCCCTGGATTGATATCCAACAACCGCAAGGAATTCTTGATAGCTGACTGACAACAAATACGCGAGCAATTTGGATTCTCAGGGCATCGTGAACCCACACACTGGATCATGACGACCTTTCCCCATCCTTTTATTGCTTCGTGCCGGTCTTCAATAACTCCTTCTAGATCCAGCTGAGTCAGCACGGCTTCGTGCTCACCCAGCAGGTACTCCTGCGGCCTGTTTGGTAGGGCACCTGTGGCAATGATGGTCACACCATGGGTTATCTGGCGATAGGTCATCTGGGGACCGACCTGGAGGCCTGTCTTGAAAAGACCAGGCATTCCGCTATGATCGACAATCACCGACCTAGTCATGACTCGAATGTTTTCGTGTTTCGTGGTGCGATCCATAAGATCGTTCACGTATGTCTGGACATCTTCTCCCTCCAGGGTCTTCCGAATCTCTCGCGCCACTCCACCAAGGTCGGGAGATCTTTCTACCAGATAAACTCTGAAGCCTTGATCTGCCAAAACAAGGGCCGCGTTCATTCCAGCGACACCTCCCCCCACCACAAGAATATTCTTGTCCATGGGCAGGGTATTGTCCGCGAGGGGATGTGCGAGGGCCACGGCAGACACGGCCATTCGGACCAAGTCCTTTGCCTTGTCGAGCGCCCTATCAGGGCTATCAAGATGAACCCATGTGTCTTGATCCCGTATATTGGCAATTTCCAATAGGTATCTGTTCAGACCTGCTTTTCTAAGTGTA
>JAFDIC010000356.1 GCA_019308525.1 Deltaproteobacteria bacterium | reverse complement strand
AGGCTGCGGTCGCCCTGGGTACGCTCTGCTGTACAGGGGAGGGCGGATATCCGGATGAACTAAAGCCCTATGATGACAATGTCATTACCCAGGTAGCCACCGGTCTCTTCGGGGTCAGAGAAGATACCATTCAGAGGGTGCGGATGGTGGAGTTCAAATATGCCCAGGGCGCCAAGCCAGGACTTGGGGGCCACCTCCTGGGAGACAAGGTGACCCCGGGAGTGGCACGAATGAGGGAAGCCGTGGTCGGCTACCCCCTGTTCTCGCCCTTTCCCTTCCACAGCGTATATTCCGTGGAAGATCACAAGAAACATGTTGACTGGATCAAGGCCATCAACCCCAAGGCAGTGGTTTCCGTCAAGGTGTCCACCCCTACTGACGTGGATATGGTGGCAATAGGAAGCTACTATGCCGGGGCCCACATCATACATCTTGACGGGAGCTACGGGGGAACCGGTGCTGCTCCGGATATAGCAAAAAAGAACATTGCAATGCCTATCGAGTATGCCGTCCCCAAGGTCCACCGGTTTCTGCAAGAGGAGGGGGTCAGGGATAAGATAACAGTTATCGCCAGCGGTGGAATAAGGACACCTCATGATGTGGCGAAAATAATCGCACTTGGCGCAGACGGCGTATGCACTGGAACCGCTGATCTCGTTGCATTGGAGTGTATCCGCTGTCACAATTGCGAAAGCGGAAGGGGGTGCGCAAGGGGCATTGCCACTACTGATCCTGAATTGATGGAACTCATAGACCATGGGTGGGGAACGCAGAGAATCATAAACATGTTCTTGGCTTGGAGAAAGGAACTGCTCCAGATCCTCAAGGGGCTCGGTATGAAGAAATTGCAGGAGCTGGTGGGAAGAACGGACTGCCTGGTGCATCTGGATTACCTCACTAATTGATAGGCCCCAGAGGGATACCTTCCTCCTTTCTTGACGGCAATAACTGTTGGGGCCTTGTTTGATTGGTTTCATTTGTCTTATTTGTTGCGCCGTTCGTCGTCCTGAGCCCGGTCATAAGCGGGTATGAGGGATGATATGTGGACTTGAACACAAAGTAACGAAATGCAATCAAGATTTGATACCTTGACAAAGGAGCCTGAAGGCAAGTGTTAATGGCGATGAATGAGCATGCAGCAAGAATAATAGAATCAAGAAAAGGAATGGTAAAGGACCTCGAGCCGAGGCATTCTCACGATGTGGAGGCAGAAGGGGGCTGCGGGGTTACCGGGTTTGCTTGCAGCATCCCCGTGAGAGGCAGGCATATCTTTGAGCCATCCAGACAAATGCACAATCGTGGTAACGGCCGGGGAGGCGGCATAGCGGCCATGGGCTTTGACCACGACATGCTGGGTGTATCCGCCAGGGTGCTGGAAGAGGACTATATCTTGCAGATAGGGGTCCTGGAAGACGGTGTAATGGACGAACTGGAACGGGATTTCATAGAGCCTAACTTCGAGGTGGATTTTGCAGAGAATATTCCACACGTGGATGACCACAGGGACATAAGAGGACTCGATGTCCGTCCTCCAGACGTGTGGCGTTATTTCGTCCGGGTGAAGGAAGACGTGCTTGGAAAATTCATGTCAGATAACGGAATGAAAGGCCTGGATTTGCGCAAGGCAGAAGACGAGTTCATATATCAGAACAGCTTCAAGATAAACAAGACTTACTATGATGCCTACGGAAGGCAGAGGGCCTTTGTCCTTTCTCATGGCAGGAACTTCTTCATATTGAAGATCGTTGGGTATGCCGAACAGGTCGTCCAGTACTATAAACTGGATGACTTCAAGGCCCATATCTGGATTGCCCACCAGCGCTATCCCACCAAGGGGAGGGTATGGCATCCCGCAGGGGCCCATCCCTTTGTCGGGCTGAACGAGGCCCTGGTCCACAACGGGGATTTTGCCAACTATCACTCGGTCTCCGAGTACTTGCGGCAACGAAATATATATCCCCTTTTCTTGACTGACACCGAGGTATCGGCCTTGCTGTTTGATCTCTACAGCAGAACCTATGGATACCCCTTGGAATACGTGGTCGAGGCCTTGGCCCCGACCATGGAAAGGGACTTTGACTTGCTCCCGCCGGAGAAACAAAAGCTTTACAGGGCGATTCAGGCAACGCATATTCACGGCTCTCCGGATGGTCCGTGGTTTTTCATAATTGCGAGAAACGATCATGACACCGGAAAATTCCAGCTCATAGGGATTACAGATACCTCCATGCTCCGGCCGCAGGTCTTCGCCATACATGACGGGCAGGTACAGGTAGGGCTGATATGTTCCGAGAAACAGGCAATCGATGCAACCCTGAGGAGTTTGGCTGATGAGGATCCCCGGGTGGGGACCGTGGCGGACCTTTACTGGAATGCCCGTGGCGGCAGCTACACGGACGGCGGGGCATTTATTTTTGAGTTGGCGCCTAAGGCACCCGGCTCAACGGAGTTCGATCTTAAGTGCACGGACAAGTTCGGGAAGGAGGTCATTACGCCCTCCCACCAGGCCCCCTACCTTCCCGGCAGGGTATACTACCTCATGGAAGAGAAAGACAAGCACCGCTTTGACATATCAAGGTACTTCGAGCTCCAGAGGCCTGATCTCCTCTTTGAATACGTGAAGGATAATATCAAGGTATGGGACTACTCGGACCTAATGGATTGTCTCAGGGAGATAAAGACACGGGCCTTAAAAGGGGACGCCTATCTCGAGATGTCCCTTGAAGCATTGACTATGTTGATAGATTTGCGCTATCCTACCCATGATAAGAAAAGGCGGTCAATCCTTCAAATGGTCAACAAGACCCTGGAGACCATTTTCCTCCACCTTCCGACCCTTGAGCGGGAGGGGGAAAGGGGAGCTTACCGTTTGATAGGCTGGGAGACGAGGCAATTTTTCAGGGGCCCGACCTATGGTGAAAAAGTACTGGTAATTGATGCCTCTCTGTTCCCCCCGGAAGGAGACCACTGCGACAGCCGGTTAATGGCGGAGGCCTACTTCAGGGGATGGCACCGATTCATAGTATTCGGATTAAAGGGCCAGCGCTTCCATGGATGCGGATTGGGACCTGAGTCAGGTAGCGTCAGGATAGATATCTACGGCAGCTCAGGAGACTACCTTGGCTCGGGGATGGATGGCCTTTCAATCTATGTCCACGGAAACGCCCAGGACCAGGTCGGGCAGATCATGAAATCCGGCAAGCTGGTGATATATGGAGATACGGGTCAGACCTTCATGTACGGCGCCAAGGGTGGAGAGGTCTATGTGATGGGCAATGCAGCAGGCAGGCCCTTGATAAACGCTGTGGGGAAACCAAGGGTGGTCATAAACGGCACGTGTCTTGACTACCTGGCGGAATCCTTCATGGCTGGGGATCCCCTGAACGGGGGAGGCTTCGTGGTTCTCAACGGAGTAACCTTTGACAAAGAGGGAAGAGTGGTCCCCCAGTCCACTCCATATCCCGGCTCTAATCTCTTTTCCCTGGCCTCGGGAGGGGCAATCTATGTCAGGGATCCTTTCAGGCTTATCGAAGAGGAGCAATTGAACGGGGGAGAAATTGTGCCTCTGGAAGAAAAGGACTGGGATTTGATCCATCCTTATCTGGCCGAGAATGAGCGGTTGTTTGATATATCAGTAGAAGAGGACCTGTTGACCGTGAACGGGGTGCTCAAAGACCCCGTAGAGGTCTACAGGAAGGTCAGGCCCAGGGAGAAGGAACAGGAAGAGGTTTACCGCTTGGGAGAGAACGGTCTTGAAGAATGGGGGCCTGACAGGGAAAGGCCCTAAAGGGACCAGGGCATGAAGGACAGAGAGTCGCCCTTGAGCACTTGAGAAATTCTCAGGGAAACGGAAGACCTTGAACAGGGAAAGAAGATGATTCCACTGCACTATGACCGGCCGAAGGAGGCCTGTGGTATCTTTGCCGTCTACGACCACGTGGAAGCGGCAAAATTGACCTATTTCGGCCTTTATGCACTCCAACACAGGGGCCAGGAAAGTGCGGGCATAGTAGTCTCTGACGGCAAGGTGGTGGACGAACACAAGGCCATGGGACTTGTCCCGGACATCTTCGACGAGGAGATTCTCGACAGACTGAAGGGACATATTGCTCTAGGCCATGTGAGGTATTCCACAACCGGGTCGTCCATGCTGATAAATGCACAGCCCTTTCGCATTCTATATGCGGGGAAGACGATTTCCATCGCCCACAACGGAAATCTCGTCAATGCCCGCAAAATTAGGAGAGAATTGGAAGAGCAGGGATCTATTTTCCAGACCACCATGGACAGCGAAGTAGTCCTG
>JAFDIC010000355.1 GCA_019308525.1 Deltaproteobacteria bacterium | reverse complement strand
GCACATGCCCATACACCCTGAAATAACAATCTTGATATCCTTCCTGCCGGATTTGGCCACTTCCTCCTTCAGGGCCTCCATCACCTGATCCCCGCCCGCGGCGATACCGCAGGTGCCTAAATGTACCGTTATTTTTACTGTATGACCACTTTCTCCAAGGGTCTCCTCTTTAGTCACCCTTTCTTTGATACGGGATAGATCTTCCACAGTGACCTTAGCCATAATAAAACTCCTTCCCGACGAGTATCGCCCCTTGTCTAAGGGGCAGACTATTCATATCGTTCCAGGATCTTCAGGATCCTCTCCGGACTTACACCCCCGTGGGTGTCTTGATCCACGACGACGACTGGCGCCAGGCCGCATGCGCCAAGACACCGGACCGCCTCCAGAGAAAATCTCCTGTCCTCTGTTGTGGATCCCACATCGAGGTTAAGCTCCGACTTGAGACGGTTGATCACTTCTGCGATTCCCCTGACGTAGCAGGCCGTGCCCAGGCATACTTTTATGGTATGCCTCCCCTTGGGCACCATGGAAAAGAATGAGTAGAAAGTCACTACCCCGTACACGGTGCTTCCCGGGATATTCAATTCACGGGCTATGTAGTCCTGGAGCTCCTGTGGCAGATACCCGGCGACTGCCTGACATTCCTCCAGGACCGGTATCAGGCACCCCGGCTTTTCCTTGTAGCGTTCGATAACCTCGTCCACCCTGGTCATGACTTCCGGTGTCAAATCAGGATTCAATGACTGGATATCTTCAACATAATACATCGACCTACTCCTTAACATCCGTGGTTTCAAACACGTCGCCCATCCCTCGTAACCTGCAGCCAGTTTACGCTTCCTGTTTCTCGATCCTGACCGCGCACACCTTGTATTCAGGGATCTTGGCGACCGGATCCAGCGCTGGATTCGTCAAAACATTGGCAGCGGCCTCCGCAAAGTGAAAGGGTATGAATACCGTGCCCTGAACGGCCTGGGTGCTTATCCTGGCCCTGGCAGTGATTGATCCTCGCCTCGATACTACCTTCAGGAGCGCCTCATCCTTAAGACCATACCTGTCCGCATCCTGGGGCGATATCTCAACATAGCATTTGGGGGCCTTCTGGTTGAGGCCGGGGGTCTTCATGGTCATGGTTCCTGTGTGATACTGGTAGAGCAACCTGCCCGTGGTCAGATACAACGGATACTCAGCGTCCGGGAGTTCAGCAGGGGGGATATAATCTATGGCGTGAAAGACACCCAGGCCGCAGGTAAACCGGTCCACGTGAAGGCAGGGAGTCCCTGGATGGTCAGTCCCGGTGCAAGGCCAGTGGATACCCTTCTTGGTCAACCGCCTGTAATTTATCCCGCAATAGGAAGGGGTTACCGATGCGATCTCATCCATGATCGCCCTGCTGTTCCTGTAGGACATGGGATACCCCATGCGAGCTGAAAGGTCACACAGGATCTCCCAGTCCTCCCTTGCCTCTCCTGGAGGCCTTAGCGCTCTTCGCACTCGCTGCACCTTCCTCTCGGTGTTGGTAAAGGTGCCGTCTTTTTCCGCAAAGGTGGCAGAAGGCAGGACAACATCGGCCATTTGAGCCGTCTCTGTCATGAAAATGTCTTGCACTACCAGGAGGTCCAGGTTCTGAAGGCTCTTCCTGGCGTGGTTCAAATCAGGATCAGATACCATGGGGTTCTCCCCGATTATGTAGAGCGCCTTGAGGTCTCCCTCTGAGGCATGGGTCATCATCTCCGTGGCTGTGAGACCGGGCTTGTGGGGCAGGCCCTTGACATCCCATGCCTTCTCCATGCGCTGCCTGGCAGAGAGGTCGTCCACCTTCTGGTATCCTGAGTACACATTCGGCAGGGCCCCCATGTCGCAGGCGCCCTGGACGTTGTTTTGCCCCCGCAAGGGATTCACCCCCCCGCCCCGCACTCCGACGTTTCCGCAGAGCATGGCCAAGTTTGCCAGGGACTTCACGTTGTCAGTGCCGGAGATGTGCTGGGTGATACCCATGGCGTATAGTATGGAAGCAGCCCTGGCCGACGCGTAGAGCCGGGCCGCTGAAACCAGGTCCCTTGCCGCAATTCCCGTGATCCCTTCGACGTATTCGGGTGAATATTTTTCGACGGTGGCCTTAAGTTCGTCCAGCCCAACGGTCCTTGCCCGCACATAGGCCTCGTCGTAAAGCTCCTCCTTGATGATCACGTGCATCATGCCGTTGATCCAGGCCACGTCCGTACCCAGGGTTTGCCTCAACCAGCAGGTAGCAAAACGCGTTAGGGGGATCATCCTGGGATCCACCACTATCAACTTCGCGCCCCTTTGGGTCACTGCCCGCTTTACATAGGAAGATAGGACCGGATGGTTTTCCGTGGTATTAGAGCCGGTGACCAGTATCACCTCGGCCTGCTCGATGTCCTCAATGGGATTGGTCATGGCACCGCTCCCAAAGGCCGCGGCCAGACCGGCCACGGTGGAAGAGTGTCAGAGCCGAGCGCAGTGGTCTACGTTGTTGGTGCCTATCACTGCCCTGGTGAACTTCTGGACTAGATAATTCTCTTCGTTCGTTATTCGGGCGCTGGACAAGACCCCGATTGCGTCAGGGCCGGACTCTTCCTTTATCCCGCCCAGTCTCTCGGCTAAAATGTCGAGGGCTTCTCTCCATGATGCCTCCCTGAACCTGCCGTTCTCCCTGACAAGGGGTGTCTTGAGCCGCTCCGGGGAATGGATGAAATCGTATCCGAATCGCCCCTTGACGCAAAGGCTCCCGTAGTTGGGAGCGCAGTCTTCAACTCCCGTTATCTTGACCACCTGGTTGTCCTTTACATGGAGGTACATCTGGCAGCCCACGCCGCAGTAAGGGCAGGTGGTTTGCACCTTCTTCACCTCCCAGGGTTTGGCCTTGAATCGGCTGGGCTTTTCTATCAGCGCCCCCACGGGGCAGGCTTGAACACATTCGCCGCAGAAGACGCAATCGGAGTTGATGTAGGGTCGATCACCCGCCGTGACTATCTTTGACTTGATGCCCCTGTACCCGTATGAAATTGCCTGGTTCACCTGGACCTCGTTACATGCCTGGACGCAGCGGCCGCACATGACGCAGCGGGAAAAATCCCTTATGATCATCTCGTTTTCCATCTCTGTCGGGTATTCCGTGGCCCTCTCCTGGAACCGGGATTCATCTATTTGATACCTGTAGGCCAAGTCCTGAAGACGGCAGTTACCGTCTGCCTCGCATGTTACGCAATAGTGATGGCCGGAGGCGAGCAGCAGCTCGATATTGAGCCTTCTTGCCCTTACCACCCTCTCCGTGTCGGTCCCCACGACCATACCCGGGCTGGCAGGCGTACAGCACGATGCAACGAGATTCCTGGCCCCTTCCACTTCCACCAGGCAGATACGGCATGCCCCTGTCGGGGTAGCCCTCTTAAGGTAGCACAGGGTGGGAATTTCTATTTTGTTGCGCGTTGCAACTTGAAGTATGGTTTCACCTGGAGCAAAGGAAAGTTCGGTACCATTGATCACTATCTTTCTTGAAAGACCCATTTTCACTCCTGATTATCCTTAGGTTATCAAAATTAGTGAAGAAATTCTCAAGCGGAGACGAAGTATAACAAAATACACGGCATTTTCAAGCCCTATTCACAAGTTCCACTATTTTTTGACCCGCTTTCCCATCGCCGGGTGAGATGAAATACCACAAGAAGCAAAGATCCTGGTCCAGAGGGCGTGGATTTCAATGTCCAAATGAACTGCCCCGCCGCAAGCTGCGGGGAATTAGACCCAAAGAGGGATTAAAATGCTTGACAAGAAATACCAAGGGGAATTATGTTGCTCCAGCATTGTCCCTGAGCAGGATATTGGCGTCCAGGGCCTGGGGCTCAATGACCATAACAAGAGTCCGAAAGGAAAAAACTTCCCGGAAGTGATCTGAGAACATGGCAAAGAAGACAAGACGCGGGAAAATCGTCATCAACAGGGAACTGTGCAAGGGCTGTCACATTTGCGTCCATTTCTGTCCCCAGGAGCTCATCGTTCCCTCTGATAAACTCAACAAGAAGGGATACCATCCTGCGGAGTTCATCGGAGCAGGCGGTAAAGAAGAGGATAAGCATTGCACGGGCTGTACTATATGTGCCCTGGTATGCCCCGACGTGGCAATAGAGGTGTATCGTGAATGAAAAGGTCTTAATGCGAGGAAGTCACGTTATTGGCGAAGCGGCCGTTCGTGCCGGCTGCCGATTCTACGCCGGTTATCCCATAACCCCGCAGAATGAACTCCCGGAATACCTTTCCGCTCGAATAAAGCGAGATAGCGTCCATCAACATGCTCCTGGGGGCTTCCGCCGCAGGCGCCAGGGTGATGACCTCCTCCTCGTCTCCCGGGATCGCCTTGAAGCAGGAAGGTATATCGTACATGGCAGGCATGGAGCTGCCCGCGGTCATCGCCAACATGATGAGAGGGGGTCCGGGCCTCGGCAACATCGCCCCATCGGCTGCGGACTACTTCCAGGCCACCAGGGGCGGAGGCAATGGAGACTACCGCACTCCTGTACTCGCCCCCTCCGGGTGTCAAGAATTGGCAGACATGACCTTCTTGGCCTTCGACCTTGCAGACAAATACAGGACGCCTGTTATGATCCTGGGGGACGGCCTAATGGGGCAGGTAATGGAGCCCGTGGTCTTCCCTGATTTCATCGACATTGACAAATTGCCCGCCAAAGAGTGGGCTCTGGACGGGTGCGAGGGAAGGGAAGCCAGGGCAATGTTCTCCATGCTCCTCGATGTCGAAAGGCTCTACCGCCACAACATCGAACTCCAGGAAAAGTACGACCAGATAGCCGAGAAAGAGCTCAGGTGGGAGAGCGAGGTCCCGGAGGGTGCCGAAATGGTGGTAGTAGCATACGGCACAGCGGCCCGGATAGCAGAAAGCGCCATTGAGGAGGCAGGGGAGAAGGGATTGACCGCAGGTTTTTTCCGCCCCATCACCCTTTGGCCCTTTCCTTCCGCCGCCCTGCGGAGCTTGGCTGTGAAGACCGGGAAGGTGGCCGTGTTCGAATTCTCATTGGGTCAAATGGTTGAGGACGTCATCCTATCCGTCGGTAACAGGGCAGAGATATACCTTTACGGTCTACCGGGCGGAATAATCCCTACCCCCGCTCAGGTTGCAGAGTACCTTTTTTCAGTGGCCAGGGGAGACAGCAAGGTGGGGAGGAGGATTGAGATATGAGCGCAGAACCGGCCTACAAGAAAGTCTTTGGCAGGCCCGAGTCCCTAAAAGACAACCCCACCCATTACTGTCCCGGATGCGGACATTCCATCGCCCATCGCCTGGTGGCCGAATGTCTGGATGAGATGGGCTTGAGGGAGAAAACAATCGGTGTGCCGCCTGTGGGCTGTGCGGTACTCGCCTATAACTATTTCAATTTTGACATGGTTGAAGCACCCCACGGTCGGGCCCTGGCCGTGGCCACGGGTATCAAGAGGGTCCATCCTGACAAGTTTGTCCTGACATACCAGGGAGATGGAGACCTGGCGGCTATCGGGACCGCGGAAACCATTCACGCGGCCAACAGGGGAGAGATGATCTCCACCATCTTTATCAATAACGCAATCTATGGCATGACCGGGGGGCAGATGGCCCCCACGACGGTACTGGGACAGACTGCTACCACTGCGCCAGCCGGTCGAGACCCCTCCCTGCATGGAAGGCCTATCGACATCTCCAGGATGCTGGCCATCTGTGATGGGGTGGTATATGTGGAGCGTTGCTCCCTGACCTCTGTCAAAGAGATACGAAAGGCCAAGAAGGCCATCAGGAAATCCTTCCAGTGCCAGGTCGATAATCTGGGCTTCTCTTTGGTGGAATTGCTCTCCCCATGCCCGACCAACTGGAAGCTCTCGCCCCTGGATGCATGGAAATGGGTAGACAGGGAAATGGTCAATACCTACCCTCTGGGTGTCATAAAAGACGCAACCGGTTACGAGGACAGGAGATGATTACCAGGACGATCTTTGCGGGCTTTGGAGGACAGGGGGTCTTGGTCATGGGCTATGTCTTGAGTTACGGGGCCATGTTGAAGGGGCTCAATGTAACTTTTTTCCCCTCTTACGGTGCCGAGATGCGGGGGGGGACCGCAAACTGCACGGTTACAATCTCTGACAGGAAAATCGCCTCCCCTGTAGCCTCGAAACCGGACATATTGGTGGCCATGAACTACCCTTCTTTGCAGAAATTCGAATCTTC
>JAFDIC010000354.1 GCA_019308525.1 Deltaproteobacteria bacterium | reverse complement strand
CTATTGTATTTTTAATGGTATTTATTGTAAGTGGTTGCGCTACGTCTGGATCCAAAAAAGAAGAAAATGTTACAATTCCTAAGCGGCAATATGAGGCACTGCTGAAAGAACAGGAAGCTTTACGAAACAACTTGAGGGAAATGCAGGCGAAATATGAAGAGGAGAGGGCAGAACTATTAACCCGGATTGGAGAGTTGCAAGAAGAAAGGGAAACATCAAAAATAATATTGCTTAATGATGGAAAGATTAGATATGAGGTAGTGCCAGATGCTGTTATGGATTATGAGGAGCTCATTCTCCTAAAAATGATACATGACCCTGAATTTAAGACGAAAATAGAACAGGGTGGAAGAGAGGCTGACATAGCATTACTACTACTATTAAGAGAAATATCACCCTATGACCGCGAGATAACCAGAAAAGAGGTATTGGGTTATAGAAAGAAGATAACAAAAACACATTAGCCCAAATTGAGCGTGTTCGATCAAACTTGTGAGCGGCCTGACCTTGCCGGGGGGAGGCGTGTATTGGTTCAGCGTGAAATGGCGCTTTCCAGCTTCCCCAAGTGTTTTTTTGAGCTCGCGTGCTCTTCCATCAGCTCTTAAAGTGTCTCCTTCTTCTTGGCAGCTTACCCTCTGACCAAGATGTTTTCTTTGTCAGCCTCAGAATTCGGCTATCCTTTGGCTTTTGAAAGGCCAGGGCCCCTTTCTCAAAGAAGTCTTTCAACCACCTGTGGAAAACGGTAGAATGAAGGCCGTGCTGATCACACAGATCAGAAACAGGTGCCTTCTCAAGAAGATGCTTCCTCAGAATACTCACTTTCTCTTCAGGCGTGTAGTTCCTTCTCTTTTGGGTCATGGCGTTTTACTCCTCCTTGTACAGTTGACGCAATCTGAGGAAAACTCCAATTCCGTCTGAAGCAAAACAAAGCCAGAATCTTCTTGCAATACACAAGGTTTTTGATAAAATGTGTACAGGAATGCTTAAGGAGGTCCTTACATGAAACGTACGAATATTGTGCTTGATGACAAGCTCGTAAGAGACTGCATGAAAGCTACAGGTATCAAGACCCAGAGAGCTTTGATTGATCATGCCTTGCGAGAACTTCTCAGACACGAAGCTCAAACTGAGATTCTTAAACTCAAAGGCAATGTTGACTGGAAAGGAAATCTTGATGAGTGGCGTCGCGGGCGCGAATCATGATGGTATTAGTTGATACTACTGTTTGGATCGATTTTTTTTCTGCACGATCTTCAGGCCATGTTGTCGCTTTAGAGAGCTTGATAAAAAATCGTGAAGACATATGCATCTGCGGTATTGTCCTAACTGAGGTGCTCCAAGGAATTAGGAAGGATTCAGAGTTCAAGAAAACGAGAGACCTTTTCAACAATTTACTCTTTTTGCCAATGCCCTATCCTGTTTTTCTGAAGGCTGCTGAAATCTACAGAGGCCTGTGTCGTAAAGGTATCACCATTCAAAAATCCGTGGACTTCATGATCGCTTCAGTCGCAATAGAAAACGACGTACCACTTCTTCATAATGATAGGGATTTTGAGATTATAAAGGAACACTGTGGCCTCAAGTGTTATGAGTAAGAAAAGATAACCCTTTACCTGACCGCCATTGTGCCGGCCTGTCATCTTGCTGGTCTTTCGCGACTGAAAGTCGCTCCTACACAGGGGAAATAGTCATCCCCGGTATCGAACAGCCGGAATGATTTGGGTAACAGCTCCCGCAGGTCTGATTCTGTTATTTTGGAGGGGCCTGGGGCCGAAGATGCCAAAGGCTAGTCAATCTTGCGGAACCCGGGCGAGGCGAGGGTAAAGACAAGGGAGAACAGCGCCAGCATGATGCCGCTTATGGCAAGGGCGTTGGGTGTTCCTATCTTCTCGGCAAGGGCGCCGAAGGGTAACGCACTGAGGGGCATGGCGCCGAAGGTCATCATGCCGAAGCTCATGATCCTGCCGCGCATCTCGGGTGCGGAATACATCTGCATGAGGGTCATATTCAAAGACATGAAGATTGCGGTCAGGAGACCGACAAAAAAGAGCAGAGGAAGAGCTGCGCTGTAAGAAGTCGAGCGAGAGAATACAGCCAGGAATATCCCCCAGAGAAAGCCGTTTGCAAGTAATGCCATGCCACGTCTCGGGAGGTTCTGGATAGCCGCCAGGATCAGGGTGCCGAGTATGGATCCGAGCCCCATGAACATCATCAAAAGGCCAAGCTCATCGGACTGGACATCAAGGGCTTCACGAGCCCAGGCAGGCAGTAATGTCAGGAAGGAAAATCCAAAAAAAACAGGCATGAACAAGGTAATGACCAGTCCGCGAAGTCTTGGATCTCCGATAAGGTATTTTACGCCCTCCTTGATGTCGCTGGCCATTCCCTTGCGGGCATTGTTTGAGGGCTCTGTGACATTGCCGATCATGGCAGCGGCCAGCATGGAAAACAGGAAAAATGCAGCAACAATATAGAAGACACCCCAGGTGTCAATATATATGATGAGTAGACCTGCAACAGCCGGACCGATGGTCCTGGTAATATTTGACCCCGAGTTATTGAGGGAGATCGCGTTCATGAGTTTGTCTGCCGGGACAATGTCCGAAATGAGGGCCTGTCTGCTGGGCATGTTGATTGCCACCAGGGTCCCGTTGCCCATGCCGATGGCAACAAGGTGCCAGAATCGGATCAACCCGGTCATATCGAGTGTGGCCAGGAGGGATGTAAGCAGGGCATTGCCTATTTGACATGCCATGATGATATGCTTTCGGGACATTCGATCAGCGAGGGCTCCTCCAAGGAGGGACATGACCGTCATGGGGAGGGCGAATGAGACCATGATTATGGAGAGCGCAAAAGGAGAGTCGTCGGAAAGCCTGAGAACGAGCCAACCCCTTGTGATTATCTGCATACCCACTGCCATGAAGCTGGCAAAGGTACTGAGCCACAACCACCTGAAGTCCTTAAAGCGCAAGGACTGGAACATGGAGGCATTGAAGAGGGATGAGAAGGGGCCCCCCTTCCTTTCCGGCTCCAGTTCCGGTCCATCACCTGGCATTGGGGGTATCGGTTCCATAAATGTGCCCTATAATGTGGTCCGTATCAAAATACCTTTGCAAGCAATTGCATGCCTTCGTCCTGAGATCAGGGAGCTATGAAGCCGGGGAGGAGTTTGATTGAGCACTGTGAAAATGTCCCCCATCGGCCACAAGCCCCCATTCCATAACATATGGAGCGATAGCCATCAAGCAATATGGCACCATCGTGCGACCCGTAGCGAAAAGGCTAAGACTCAAAGACCGGGGGAGGGCGTTCTATGACACGCATCTGCTTCCATTTCCCCTGGAAATATCGCCACCTGAAGAGGAGCCCGGCCAGGCATATGTAAGCGGTTATGGCCGCCCATGTGACGTAAAGCCCTGCGCCCAAATGGACCACGGCGACGTAAACAGGAACGACCATTATCCCGAAGGACAGTATACCGGAGCTCCACATCACGAAACTGGTATCCCCGGCGCCCTTTATGGCAGAAGAATAGACGATGAAGAGGGTGTCAAACAGGCTGTAAAAGGCCACGAAACGGAGCAGGACCACCCCCCTGTGCAGGATATCTTCGTAATTGTCCGTGGTGTGTACTCGTGTCCTGAAAAGGTCCAGCAACCATTCAGGGGCCAGGACGAACACCGCTGCCACTGAAAGCATGTAGCAGAATGTTATGTGAACCGTAGAGCCCGTGGCGGTTTCGGCCTCCCATGGTCGATTCCGGCCGAGTGCCTGGCCCACGAGGATGCTCACACCCATGCCAAAGCCTATCATGGGAAGAAAAGCCAGCGTTGAGATGGAAAAAACTATATTAGTGGCGGCAAGTGCCTCTTTCCCGATCCTCCCGACGAGAAAGACAAAGGCCGTGAAGGCGAAAAGGTCGATGAAGAACTGTATGCCGTTTGGAAGACCGAACCTCATCAACCGCAGGAATAAGCCCCTGTCGAAGCCCCTGTGGGAAATCACACCGAATTCCCTCTCATTCTTCTTGTTGAATATGAGGATAGCGAGGATGAGGGCTATTGAGGTGTGAGCGGTAACGGTGGCAATTCCCGCACCAAGGATTCCCAGTTCAGGGAATGGCCCGATCCCGTTGATAAGGCAGTAGTCGAGAGGAATGTTGATAGCCGCCCCCATGAGGTTAGTGATCATGACCACCCTGGTGAGTCCCCTGCCCGAGAAAAAGCTTGCCAGGGCGGGTCCCAGGACGGACGCGCCCGCCCCAAGCATCAATACGCGAAAATAAGTAACCTCCAGGCGTCTGACCCCGGGAGGATGCCCGGCAAG
>JAFDIC010000353.1 GCA_019308525.1 Deltaproteobacteria bacterium | reverse complement strand
TCTCTACGGTGGACTCGCAACCTGTACCGGCAATGATGAGCATATCGTCCGGGGCCGAGTTTACGACCGTCTCCAGGACTCCTCTCTTCTCTTTCTCCGAGAGGAATACGAATTCTCCGTTCGAGCCCAGGACGACGAATCCCCTGATCCCGGTCTTTGCCCACTTGCTGACGTTCTTCGACAGGTGCTCGTACGCCACTTCGCCATCCATGAACGGAGTGGGAATGGGAGGATAGATTCCTTCCAAGTCGAGTGCAGACATCCTACTATCTCCTCCTCTTAAGGGCACTGAAAAACCGGGCGAAAATGCGACGGCGTGTCTCGGCCATTCTTTTCAGATTGGAATTTATTATTCGTTCCAAATATTTTCAAGAGAAAAGTGAGACCTCTTGTTCCTTTACCATGGAGGTGTCGAAGAAATCCGTTGTTTGTTGAAACTCAACATGTTACAAATACTGATACTTCCGTAAAATCCCCATCTGCTGCGTTGCGCTGCATCTTTAGTCACCGGGGCCTACTTCTACGTACGCCTCACTCCTAAAGATTTGCGCGCCTTGCACCTGCCTGCCTCACGCAGGTCTGGAACTTTTCCGAAAGCATCAGCAGTTTAGGGTTTTTGCGAGCGAATCAACATTGTGATGTTTTGGCTTTAGGAAGCACGTTGCAAATACGGATGCTCTGGGATCTGTTGGAATCCCACCGACAGGTATTGGGTGGGATGGAAAGAGATTACTGAGTCTCCAAGTTGTAGAAAAATGCTGGAACTTTAGCTAAAATCAAAGGAATAGTGAGAGGAGACGATCGTCCATGAGCAGAACTAAGGATAGGAAATTCACAAGAGCATTCTTTTTTTGGGTGAGGCTTTTCTTGGCCTCTGCGATTCTTACGGCCTTCTTGTTTCAAACTGCCCCGGCAGCGGGAGACCAGCCAGGCGCCTCCATGCCTTCCGTACCTGCCTCCTTTTCTCAACTCGCAAAGAAGGCCAGCCAGTCCGTCGTGAATATCAGTGCGGTCAAGGTAATCAAGGGACGCGGGACATTTTCCTTACCCTTCGGCCCCAATGACCCCTTCAGGGACTTCTTCGAGAAGTTCTTTGGGGAAGAGATGCCCAGGGACTTTAAACAGCAGAGTCTCGGGACCGGATTTGTAATCGACAGGGAGGGGTATATCCTGACCAACAACCACGTGGTGGAAAAAACGGATGAAATCAAGGTGATACTGGCTGACGGAAAGGAATACACCGCAGAGATAGTGGGGCGGGATCCCAAGACAGACCTGGCGCTAATAAAGATACAGCCGGACAGGCCCCTCGTGCCACTTCCCCTCGGGGATTCAGACAAGATTGAGGTAGGGGACTGGGTAGTGGCCATAGGAAATCCCTTCGGGCTCGGGCATACGGTCACGGCAGGTATAGTGAGTGCCAAGTACAGGCACATAGGTGCAGGACCCTACGAGAATTTCATTCAAACGGATGCCTCAATAAATCCCGGGAACAGCGGCGGTCCCCTCCTGAACACCGCAGGAGAAGTGATAGGAATCAACACCGCGATATTCTCCCAGAGCGGCGGTAGCATAGGAATCGGATTCGCCATACCCATTAACATGGCTAAAGACCTTCTCCCCCAGCTCAAGAAGGGAAAGGTGGTCAGGGGATGGCTGGGTGTACTGATTCAAGCCGTAACGCCCGAACTCAAGGAGAAACTCGGGCTGGAAAGGGAGGGCGGTGCCCTGGTGGCGGATATCACAAAGGGAGGCCCCGCAGAAAAGGCCGGAATCAAGAGAGGTGACGTGATCATTACCTTTGATGGCAGGGAGATCAAGGAAATGAGGGATCTTCCATACATCGTGGCTTCAACGCCCGTGGGCAAAGTGGTGGAAGTGGAAGTGGTTAGGAAGGGAAAGAGGAAGACCTTCAAGGTGAAGATCGGTGAACTGAAGGGGGAGAAAGGAATTCCTGCACCAGGCAAGGCGGCCCCCAAGCTCGGTATGGCGGTCGAGGAATTGACCTCAGAGCTTGCAAGGACCTACGGCTTGTCCGAGACCAGCGGCATAATAGTCGTGGGAGTGGAAAGGGGCTCTCCGGCAGAGGAAGCAGGCATCAGGGTTGGCGACCTGATACTTGAAATAGATCAGGTTCCTGTCGAGAATATTGAGCAATTTGAAAAGAAACTCTCTTCCTATAAGGAAGGTGACAAGATCCTGTTCTTGATCAGGAGACAGCGCGGAACCCTGTACCTCATCCTGAAGGTCAGGAGATAGGGGGGTGGTGTAAGATCGCCGGCACTTGTTCCCGCCCTTGCAATGGCGGTCTTTGCACAGGTTGGAAACAGGGGAGTGGCATCACACGGGGAATTGGTCTCTTCGATGCCCTCATCATTTGGTGCGCTGGAGGTAATTTCGTACACCCATGGCCGCAAACGAAAACGGTCCCGGAACTAATGAGAGGATATTCAGGCATGGGTTGCCCCGGGTCCTCTTGGAAGTCGTCTTGCTCTTTGTGTTGCTGGCACCTTCCATTTCATTTGCCAAAAAGACACTGAGGGTCGGGGTCCTTCGATACAGCCCGCCATTTTCCTTTGTGGATCGTGAACCAAAGGTGGTTCGAGGATTTTGTGTCGACCTTGCCAAGCTCCTGGCAGGGATTATGGAAGCCAAGATCAACTTCTATGCGATGAGGGATTCACGCTTGATCGAGGCACTCAAAAAGGGGAGAATTGATCTAATAAGTGGCATAATGGTGGACCCTGAGGTCCGCGGGGGGTTCAACTTGATTGAGACTGGTATGAAGGTGGATAGAAAGTTTTTCGTGAACAACCTCTGCCTGACGGTTACCTGCTACAAGGACCTTCCGGGACACAGGGTTGCCCTGGAAAAGGGCAGGAAACTCCCCAACACTATCATCGGGGACAACAGCATCAGCTTGCTGGAAGCAAAGTCACAGCAGGAAGCCTTGGCCCTGGTGAATTCAGGTAAGGCACATGTATATGTATCCAATTGCAGTTTGACTACCCTTTACATCATTCAGAAAGCTGGATTTGAGAATATCAAGGAAGTGGGTATGCCAATAAAGACCGTCCCCTTGGCGCTGGCCGTGAGGGAAAACAACCCGGAACTCCTGACAGCGCTCAGCATGGCGCTAGGCAAGGTCATGGAAAGCAAGAGTTATGATGCTATCCACAAGAAATGGTTCGGACGGGATATCCGCTATAGTGCCTGGAACGATTATGTCCGATACATCCTGGGCATAATGGGGGTGAGTGGCCTGGTATTGCTTGCCTCGATATTTGGGAATTTCATGCTCAAGAGAAAGGTCCAGAAGGTAACAGAGGACCTAAAACGCTCAGAGCAAAAATACAGGGACCTGATCGAATCTTCACCCGACATGATACACCTCATATCATCGGATGGAAGAGTGAAACTGGTCAACAGGATTGCCTTGAAACACCTCGGCTACACGGAGGCTGAAATTTACACTCTCATGCTTCAGGATTTGATCGCTCCGGAGCAGCAAGAAGCTGCAACATCATTTGTAGAGGGTGTCTTTGACCGGGGCTTCAATAACGGGGAATTTGTTTTCCAGGGTAAAGGGGGCAAGAAACTTCACGTTGAAATGGTGGCAACAATCGTCACCGGTTTCGATGGTGATGATGCCATGGCCTGTTGCTTTTCAAGGGACTTGACCGAGAGAAAGCGTCTGGAGGAGGATCTTATTCAATCAGATCGTTTGGCTGTAATGGGGCAAATGTCAGCCGGGATAGCCCATGAGATCAATAATCCCCTTGGAATCATACTTTCAAATGCAGATTACGTGCTTCATAACGAATTAGACCCCAAAAGCATAAAAGAGAGCCTCCAGTCCATAGAGCGAAACGCCATACGGGCCGGCAAGATCATTGAGGATCTTCTATCCTTTACCCGTCCCAGCCCCCCGGAAAAGGTGCCAGTAGATCTCAGGGAGCTTATTGAAGAGAGCATGCTCTTCCTCAAGCAGAAGATCAAACAAAAAAGGATCATACTAAGGAAGGAGTTGCCCCGGGAAAGGGTAATCATTCCCGGCGACGAGAACCTCATCCAACAGGTACTGATTAACCTGGTCCTGAATTCCGTCCAGGCCACCCAGGAAGGAGGAACCATAACAATCAGGTTGAAAGTCAAGGGAACCCGTGCCGATAGGGGAGTTGTTCTTGAGGTCCAGGACAATGGATGCGGCATTGCCGAACAGGACCTGTCGAGGATATTCGACCCCTTCTTCACCTCCAGGAAGGAGAAGGGCTTTGGACTCGGACTCTTTACCTCAAGGATTATCGTGGAAAAGCACCACGGGACTCTCAGGGCAGAGTCAAAGCTGGGAAAGGG
>JAFDIC010000352.1 GCA_019308525.1 Deltaproteobacteria bacterium | reverse complement strand
CTATCTCCAAAGCTTGAGGTTCGGACATTCTATTTCGGAATTCCAAAAACGTGGGGACTCATCTGTTTAGATAAGGTGGCAGCAAGCCTGCGATTGTTATCTCAGCGTGGCGAAGGCAAGACCTTTGCCCCTTTTCTAGAATCAATAGCAAACACTTTAGTCTCTTTCAAATGGGTGTGGGTTGCACGAAGACGGCTGAACATCTTTTGTGCCTTCCGGAAAGTCGCTGAGACTGGCGGCATTGCAATAGCGGATCGTTACCCTTTGGCGGATTTTTGGAATATGGACGTTCCCATGGATGGTCCGAGAAATAGTAGAGAGGGAAGGAATGGCAGTTGCAAATGGGCAAGGCGAGAAGAACGATTATATTCGCTGCTCGGAAAACCAACGAGGGTCTTCGTACTGAAGGCATCTATTGCCGAACTTAGGAAACGAAGAAATGATCTCAATCCCATTGCTCATAATATCAAGGCCAAAGCAGTCAATTCCATTGAAGAATCGGACGGAATATGCGCAATAGATGCAAATCAACCCTACAGTGAAGTCCTGGTAGATGTCAAGCGAAGGATATGGGAATTGCTATAGCTCAGTAGACAGCAGTATGTACTTTGCTTTCGGTCATCAGGATTGGTTCCAAAATGGAATCATATGCCATAAACCGCGAGTAGTGATGCCAGAGATATTGAAGAGCGACGGGAAGGCACAGTGATTATAGAATTCACCGGGTTACCTGGGTCGGGAAAGTCTACTCTCAATACGGCTGCGAAAGAATTTTTGCGGTCAAGAGGATATCATGTGTGGACACCCAGGAATTACTGGCAGATACTGGGATTAAGAGAGCGATCCACCAGTGGACAAAGGGTCTTGGGTGTCACAAGGAAAGCAGCCGCCTTGCTCAAGCCTGCCCTAGCAAATATTGAACTGATCCGTATGATACCCTGGGTCGACGTCCTGAGGGGCCGTTCTTTTCTCCATCAGAAGATGGTTGTCAATTCCTTTTTGTCCAATCTGGCAGAGCTGGAGGTCGCCAAACGTGTTGTTCTGAACGGGACCGTCGCCTTGTTGGATGAAGGAATCGTTCATCGTGCTTATGGGCTGTTCGTTTCATCCCAAGAATCAATCAACTCAAAGGCTATTAGGGATTATGCCCGTATTGTTGATCTGCCCGATCTATTGGTCTATATACGTTTGAGCTGTGCTATTTCGTTGGATCGAGTGCTAGAACGCGGCGTACCCCTGAGAATGGTGGGATTGAAAAATGCGGAAATTCTTAGGATGCTGAGTAACGGCAAGATGTTATTGGACACCTTGATCAATTTGATCCGAAGCCGAGCGTCGCCTCAATGCCATGTGCTTGAATTGGACGGCGAAGTTATGCATGCTGCCAAACAAGACCTCATCACCTGGCTAGATGATCATTTGCCGACTCCAAAATCAGATTCTAGGCTGAAGGTATAATCCAGTGCAACCTTGATATCAAAAATAGTAAGGTATGAATTTGTTGATGCGGTGACAAATTATCAGCGAAATGCTGACAAACTGACAAAGGGATCATAAGACCTGATTGAGATGAGGATGAGATATTGTCATCCATTTTGAAGCTTTTGGATGGAATCGCACAAAGCAAGCGCTGAAGTCATCTACATAATGGGATCAGGACACAGTGGTTCCACGGTACTGGATATTGTGCTTGGGAACCATCCTGATATTGTGAGCGTCGGTGAGCTGAGTAATTTCATTACGAAGCGGAAGACTGACAGTGAGTACTGCGCTTGTGGTGAGCCAGCGAATAGATGCCAATTTTGGTCTAACATTTATTGGGAGTGGACCGATCGGGTTAAGAGAGGTGAGGTTGAAGAATATCTCTCCCTCCAAAATACATTCGAGCATTTCAAGCATTGGTTTCATCTCCAAAGAACGAAAAGAGATGATTTTCAATCACCCCGTTTTCAGGCGTACGCTGAGGGGGCAAGAGCACTGTTCGAGGCCATCTCCGTTGTGAGTGGCAAGAATATCATTGTAGACTCATCGAAGAATCCAGTGCGTGCGCTGGCACTATCCATGGTACCAGGCATTGATCTAAGGCTCGTTCATTTGGTCAGGGACGGTAGAGGTATTGTGTGGTCCTTCAGGAAAAAAAGAGGGAAAGAAAAAAATATTCGGGCAAAACTTGTATACAGTTCGCCATGGCTTGCGAGCTTTGAATGGGTCTTGAACAATGCAGCATCTGGATTCTTGTTGACCGAGGCATATTCGCAGGGTATCCGCATAAGATATGAGGATCTCGTTGAGCAGCCGGGGAAAGTTCTAACAGATATGGGCCGGGCTTTGGAAATCGGCCTGGAGCCGGTGATAGATGCTCTTCTCTCGGGCAAAGAGATGAGGATCGGGCATAATATAGCTGGGAATCGGGTTCGTATGACCGGATCAATACGATTGAAGCCAGACTGTGAGTGGAAAGAGCGATTACCGAGATATGATCAGAGAGTTTTCTGGTTGTTGGCAGGAAGCCTTGCCAAGAAGTATGGCTATAGGTGGCATTGACATGTGGATTTCCCAGTGGATACGAATGCGATGGTCTTGAATTTCTTTTTGGGAACCCCATGAGCAAGATAAAGCACGTTTCTTTTGATGATTCAGGGGAATTCTTGGGTTGGTGGTTCGATACGGACCTTCTGGAAGGAAGGGCATTACTGGTATTCCAGCGATATTATTCCAATTATCAAAAAGGTTTCGGCGGATATTCAAAGAGGGCATGGGCGGATCGCCATTTAGAGTTGGATAGAGAACTTGAGGCGATCCAGGCTAAATCGAACATAAGGGTTATGGATCTTGGATGCGGGACTGGGTCTATTACGCTATATATTGCCGGCAAACTTCGAGAAAACTGCGAAATCGTGGGTCTGGATGTCAATGCAGAGCGCCTTTTCTGCGCCAGGGAATGGCAAAAGGTTCTAGAAAGGCAAACTGGCTTCAAGCTGAGATGCGAATTTGTGGAATCAAACGTCCTTTCGCTCGATAAAGAGCATGCCTCACCGTCAAAACAAATCCCTGAAATGAACAGTAACTAAGGGTCATTGGCTGGAGCAACCAAAGGAAAACTCAAGAAAAGACTGGTTCTGGCCTTACCCTCCGCCCAGGCTGGTGGTGCGGAAAGAGTTTTGGTGAATCTGCTAAGGGGCTTTGACAGACACCTCTTTGATCTACACCTCATACTTATTGATCCCCTGGGCCCCTACCTCGATTCAGTCCCCTCCGATGTTGTCATACATGGCCTTGGATATGAAAGAGTTGGCAGAGCTATTGTTAGCCTCGCAGCGATCCTTCGGAATTTGAGGCCTCATGCGGTGTTGTCAAGCATTGGGCATTTGAATTTGGCCCTCCTCCTTGTCAAACCGCTTCTCCCCGAGAAAACAAAAGTCTTTGTCAGGGAAAGTAATATACCCTCCCTGGCCTTTGCCACAGGCCCCGAGAATAGCCTGTTTCGTTTGTGCTACAGGATTTTTTACCCGCGTGCTGATGGAATAATTTGTCCGGGCGAGGCAATAAAAAGGGACTTGAGAAGCAGTTTTGGAATCAGGGCCGACAAAATGGTCATCATTCCAAATCCTGTAAACCTCCATGAGGTACGATCAAAAATGAACTCGGGCAATGATCCCTTCCAGAGAGGAAAAATCAGGCTCTTGGCCGCAGGCTCGCTGACAAGGCAAAAGGGGTTTGACCTGCTTATCAAGGCCATGGCAAATCTACCCAGAGTCAATCCAGAGGTTCATCTGACCATTCTAGGTGATGGTCCTGAAAGGAAAAACCTGGAGACCCAAATTCGTTCGCTAAGATTATTCGATTCCATCACCTTGGCAGGTGTGCAAGACAACCCTTTCCCGTACCTTCACCATGCCGATCTGTTTGTCTTGTCCTCTCGCTGGGAAGGGATGCCCAACGTGGTTTTGGAATCCCTTGCCTGTGGAACCCCAGTAATCGCTTTTGACTGCCCTGGTAGTGTCAAGGAGATTCTTGTTAATCCCCATCAAGGCACTCTGGTCCCACCGGGCGATGTAGAAGCCCTGGTCAGGGCCATAATTGAACGCATAGAAAAGAGAAGCAATGGTCCCAAAGATTCCCTATTACCAAGCAGATTCAAGATGGAGTCCGTTTTAGCCCAATACCAGGACATCTTGGGCAGTTGAGAACCTTTCGGATGGGATACGCCAAGAAGATCTCCATAGTGCATTTGATTACAACCCTTGAGGTGGGAGGGGCAGAAAAGATGCTTCTAAGACTCCTGGCCTTCATGCGCAGGGATACTTTCTCTAACCAGGTTATCTCCCTCACCGATGTCGGCCTGGTTGGGGAGGAGATCATGCGGCA
>JAFDIC010000351.1 GCA_019308525.1 Deltaproteobacteria bacterium | reverse complement strand
CTTTCGACGGAGCCATCTTGATCCTTTAGGAAGACAATCACCATGTCAGAGTCAGGGAGCTTCGGGGGCCTTTCCGCGGTCTCCGGAGAAAAAAGGAAATGCCCCACCGGGCCATCAAGGTCAATACACTTATGGGTCCAGGGGCTCAGGAACGAGATGCCCGGGTACCTGCCGAGGAAAGAGATTTGCGCGCGGGGAGCCAGATGGATGATGGAAGGGAGCAACATCAAGGTGTCACCGAGGGCTCCAGGCCTGATTATGAGTAGTTTCAACAAGTTAAAGCAATCCTCCGAGTCGTGCGTATCTCTCGATTTTATGCAAAAGCTTTGAGTTACGCAACCCTCCCGCTCTTGCTTGACATGGGTCACAGGGTGGTTATCATAAACAAAAACTACGTGGAGGATCGACTATGGGTAACTGGTTCAAAACCACGCTTTTATTGGGTGTATTGACGGCCCTCATAGTGTGGATAGGGAACCTTTTCGGCGGCCAGCAGGGTATGGTGTTCGCCTTTGTCTTGGCAATGGGAATGAATTTTTTCAGCTACTGGTTTTCCGACAAGATCGTGCTGACAATGTACAGGGCCAAGGAGATAAGCCCAAGTGAGGCCCCTGGACTCTACGGAATGGTCAAGCGTCTCGCACAGAACGCGGGTTTGCCCATGCCCAGGGTATATATCATACCCGAAAGGGCGCCCAATGCCTTTGCAACGGGGAGGAATCCGGAGCATGCAGTGGTGGCGGTCACAGAGGGGCTCCTTGACCTCATGAGCCAGGAAGAGATTGAGGGAGTCCTTGCTCACGAGATGGCTCACATCAAGAACAGGGATATCCTCATAGGTTCCATCGCCGCTACCATGGCAGGTGCCATAATGATACTGGCAAATATGGCCAGGTGGACGGCATTTCTGGGAGGCGGTTCTGACGACGAAGATAGCGGCCTGGGCGCGGTTGGCCTGATCATCATGTCAATTCTGGCACCCCTTGCTGCTATCTTGATCCAGATGGCAATTTCCCGCTCAAGGGAGTATCACGCAGACGCCACCGGTGCGGGCCTTGCAGGACAGCCCTACGGGCTTGCCGGCGCCCTGGAAAAACTTGGGGCCTACACACAGAAAATCCCCATGGAGGCTCGGCCCAATACCGCCCACATGTTCATTGTGAATCCTCTGAGGGGTGGAAGCTTTGCTACCCTGTTTTCCACCCATCCTCCCCTTGAGGAACGGATAGCGAGATTGAGGGGATACGGGATTTCCCCATCCCCGAATGGGGACACGAGGGAAAGAGACGGGCTTAGACAGGCCGAGGAGACCTGGCGCAACCTTTCCTAGTATCCTGTGTTTATTGGAATTGTTTGGAATTCGGGGGTCTGGAACCTGGGATTGGATGGTCATCAAGGTTGCATGGTCGGCTCGGTCCGGGGGAACAGTGCGTTGGTATTGACAGATCAGCCTTCCTCATATATCATGCTTCCCTGCTTGAGATTTTACGAATTAGTGCAAGGCATTGAGATAAAGAGCGTGTCATCCAAGCAGTGCGGTGACATTGCTGCGCAAGGGATTTAGAACGGCGGCGGTCACAAACATGTGGACAATGGGGTAGATGCCATAAATCATTACTATTGAATCGGCAGGGCCGGAGTCCGTGCGAGAGAATATCGTGGGGGTTTGGACTCAGGGCCCTGGTTTTTTGTTTGCAATGCCTATCAAACACTTGAAGAGAATGATTTCGCACGGAAAGGAAAGAAAAAATTCCATGGCAAGGAGTGATCAGATGCAGGTTGAGAATAGGGTAGACAAGTTTGCCGGGGCATCAAAGTACGTTCTGGATGATGAACTGGCGAAGATCGTTAACATATCCATGGCCCTTGAAATGCCTCTCCTCCTCAAGGGCGAGCCAGGTACGGGGAAGACCATGCTGGCCCATGCCATAGCAGAGGCCCTGGAGATGCCGCTTATCGTCCTGAATGTCAAGTCCAGCATGAAGCTGATAGACGCACTTTACCAGTACGATACGCTTACCCGGCTGAATGACAGCCGGTTTGGAGACTCCAGCAGGGATGTGAGCAATATAGAGGAATACATAAGGATGGGTAAAATCGGCCAGGCCTTTGTCTCGGATGAGAGGGTCGTCTTGCTCATAGACGAGATAGATAAGGCGGATACGGATTTTCAGGACGACATGCTGGATATCCTGGACCAGATGGAATTTGATATTATCGAGATCGACAAGACCATCAAGGCGAAACACAGGCCCGTCATTGTCATTACGTCCAATGCAAAGAAGGACCTGTCTGACCCGTTCTTGGGTCGTTGCAATTTCCACCATATTGCCTTCCCTGAACCGGATATGATGAGGAAGATCGTGGGTGTCCACTTCCCTGATATCGATAGGGACCTGATGGACAGCGCAATAAATACCTTCTATCGCTTGAGGGAAATCAAGGGGGTTGAAAAGAAGCCTGCCACCAGGGAACTCATCAACTGGATCAGGGCCCTGCGGGCGGATCCCGATTTCAAGGTCAAGGACCTGATAAAGGGGGAAGTGCCCTATCTTGGCGTCCTTTTCAAGAAGAGCGCGGATTACATGATATCTCAAAACGCCATTTCCAGGTTCAGGATCTAGAAGACCGGGATAAAGGAAATCAGAGGAGAGATGTTTACGGATTTCTTCTATAAACTGAGAGACGTGGGGGTACCGGTCTCGCCCACCTCTTTTCTCAGGCTCCAGAAGGCCCTGAGCATGGGGCTGATCAACTCCCTGGAGGATTTCTATTACGCCGCCAGGTCCATCCTGATCAAGAGCGAGAGGTATTTCGATCTCTATGACAGGGTATTCGCCCACAGGTTCCAGGGGGTCGAATTTGAAGACCCTGACGAGGTGGAGCTGACGGAGGTGGCCCGTGCCCTCCTGAATGAGTGGCTCAAGGATCCCAAAGGTCTTGCAGATGCTCTGGGGGTTGACGAAAAGGACCTACAAAAACTCACCCCGGAAGAGCTCATCCAGTATTTTCTTGACAGGCTGAAGGAACAGACAGAGGCACACCACGGGGGTAGCAAGTGGATCGGAACAGGGGGGACATCCCCGGTGGGCCATTCAGGGTATCACCCCGGCGGGATGAGAGTCGGGGGAGTGTCCCGGAACAAGTCCGCGGTAAAGGTCGCCATGGACAGGCGGTACAGGGACTATTCCCAGGAAGGGCCCCTGAGTGAATCCCAGATGGGCGAGGCCCTCAAGAGGCTCAGGAACATGGTCCCGGTGGGACCCAAGGACGTCGTCAACATAGATGAGACCATCTACCAGACCATGAAGAATGCGGGTGAGATTGAGATCATCTTTGACCGGAGTCTCAAGGACAGGCTTAAGGTGATCCTTGCCATCGATAACGGTGGGTGGTCCATGGACCCTTACATAGAGGTGGTTCAGACACTCTTCAACTACGCGAGGTCACAGTTCAAGGACCTCAAGACTTTTTTCTTCCACAACACGATCTACGACAAGTTATGGGAAGACCCCCCGCGACGCCACAAACCCTTTCCCGTGGATGAACTGGTGCGCCTGGACCCTGAGACGAGGTTCATCATAGTGGGTGATGCGAGCATGGCCCCCTATGAGCTTATGGCGACTGACGGATCGATACATCTCGAGGAGCGCTCCGGTAAACCCAGCTACGAGAGGCTAAGATTCATAGCCCGCACCTTTCCCCATTCCGCGTGGTTGAACCCAAAGATGGCGTACGAATGGTCCTATACCCGCACCATACAGATGATAAGAGAGATATTTCCCATGTTTGAGCTGACCCTTGACGGCCTGGAGAAGGCGGTCAAGTACCTCATGAGCCGAAACTAGACCTGAAGGGGGGCGGGATTCTTATCCACCAGACGGGCTTTTCGTCCATCTCAAGTCAACAGGGTGTTGCTCAAAGCCTGATTGAGGGCAATCAATGATCCCCGGGGGTCTTTTTCTCAAGGCCCAATATCGCTCCTAAGCCGTTTCCACGCCCCCATTATTCTCATGGGGGGTTCCTGAACAGGGAAAAGGAATGGAGGCTTCGGTGGGGATGATCTTTTGGGGCTACTGCGGCCTTTGATCAAGGGTTTAGTACTGCTGGCAAGGCCTGGGAGAAACTTGATTGAGCCCTGAGAAAAGACACCCAGGGACCGCTCATCCTGCTTGATCAGGCTTTGGGCAACAGCACGTAGAGGAATGGTCTGGAGAGAGACACGAAGTCCATCCTGAAGGCATACCAGAGCATGCCTCCCAATGTTTGGGAATACGTGGGGGGCGGCACCGAATCTGAGACGACGCTGCTGAGGAATCGCCAGGCCTTGGACAGCCTGGGCTTTCGCCCCAGGGTCCTACGTGACGTATCCAGAATCGACCCTTCCACCACATTCCTTGGGAATAGGTTGCGGATACCGGTGTTTCTCGCTCCAGTGGGAAGCTTGAGCCTGATCGACCCCAGGGGCGGGCGCCTGGCACTGGAGTTGGCCTCCAGGTTCGGGATACCGATGTTCCTCAGTTCCGTAAACGGGACTATGGAACTGGAGGAGGCTGCGGAACTGGCCCGCGATAGCCTGGTGTTCCAGCTTTACGTGAGGGGGGATGATTCCTGGGTTGAAGAGTACCTGGAACGCCTGGCCGGGCTGAATATCAGGGGT
>JAFDIC010000350.1 GCA_019308525.1 Deltaproteobacteria bacterium | reverse complement strand
TCTTGATCTTTTCATGTCCCGTGTAGCCGTCAAGCTGAATGATCTCCATCCTGTCCCTCAATGGAGCCGGTATGGTCTCGAGCTGGTTGGCAGTGGTTATGAACATCACGTCGCTCAAGTTGAAATCCACGTCCAGGTAGTGATCGCGGAAGGCATGGTTCTGGGCGGGGTCCAGGACTTCGAGTAACGCACTGCTCGGGTCCCCTCTCCAGTCGTTGCCCACCTTGTCAATTTCGTCCAGCATGAATACGGGGTTGCGCGTACCCACCCTCTTGATTGCCTGGATGATTCTTCCGGGCATGGCCCCGATATAAGTCCTTCTATGGCCCCTGATCTCGGCCTCATCGCGGATTCCACCGAGGCTCATACGCGTGAATTTTCGCCCAAGGGCCCTTGCTATGCTCTCACCCAGGCTCGTCTTTCCCACACCAGGGGGGCCGACGAAGCAGAGGATGGCTCCCATGGTCTCTCCCGAGGCCCTCTTGAGGGCGGTTGCCTCTTTCACGCCGCGGTCATTTGCCAGTTTTCTCACTGCCAGATATTCGATGATCCGGTCCTTTACGTCCTGGAGATCGTAATGATCCTCGTTCAAGACGGTCCTGGCATGGTTTATGTCCAGTTGATCCTCGCTCAGCACATTCCACGGCAGGTCTAGTATCCAGTCCAAATAGGTTTTTATCACGGAATACTCGGCTGACTGAGGAGACATCCCCTTGAGCCGCTTGAGTTCGCGCCTGGCCTCCTTTTCCGCCTCCTCGGGAAGCCTGGCCTCCTCTATGCGTTTCTCGTATTCCTGTGCCTCTGACTCTCCCTCGTCCGTCTCTCCCAATTCCTTCTGTATGGCCTTCAGTTGCTGGCGGAGGTAATACTCCCTGTGTGCCTTGTCCATTTTTTCCATTGCTTCTGACTGGATCTTCTTGCCGAGGGTGAGGAGTTCCTTCTCCTTGGTAAGGTGAGAAATCAGGGCGCGGAACTTGTCTTTCAGGTCGTCCATCTCAAGGATTTTTTGTGCCTCGGCTATGTCCAGTCGGGAGTTGGACGCAACGAGGTAGATCAGGTAACGGGGATCATTTACCCTTCTCAAGAATTCGTTGACTTCATCGGGGAGATTGGGCATCAGGGAGATGACCTCCCTTGCCAGTTCCAGCAGGCTGTGCTTGAAGGCGTCGAGCTCCAGATCCTTCACAACGACATCAGGACAAAGCGTGACCTTGGCCTTGAGGTAGGAATCCGTATCCAGCCACTTCTCTACCCTAAAGCGCTCCAGTCCTTGCACAAGGACCTGGATGCTGTTTTCTGATGACGTCATTACCGGCCTGAGAATCTTCGCGATCGTACCAGTCCCATAGACGTGTTCGGGTTGTGGCTCACTGATGGATGGATCCTTCATAGCGACAAGGCCTACGGGTATGTCTGACTGGAGGGCCTCCTCGACCAGTTTTATGGATCTGGGAACTCCTATGGCCAGTGGAATGACGGCAAAGGGATAGGCCACAGTGTTTCTCAGGGGAAGAATCGGTAGTTCCTCTGGTATGTTCTCGAGGTGTTTCTCGATTTCATCGGTCTTGAATAGATGCAACATGTTCCCTCCTCCGTCTACTCGAGGCTTACCCGTAAGGTGGATTAGGGCACCGACAGCCGCCAATGAAATTTCTTTTCATTAAGCAGGCATCTGGTCCCACCATCCCCTTATCAGGATTCTCGCTTTCGATAAATTAACCACCTTTTTGCCTTTTTCAACCTGACACCGAAGGACTCCCTTTCGGCGCGGGGCTATGCACGGACTGACGGCCGGGGTCAGCCCCTCCGGGTTCCACGTCTTTCAAAGGGCTGAATAGTTAGAACATTCCCTTTTGCCTTCCCCCATATGGTGCGATAGATCAATTCCTTGTAAGGCCCCTGGTTTCCTTGTCAAAAGCTTGACATCAATCAAATCGTACTTATTTAAGTTTCAACAAATTGGGCATTCCCCGGATCAAATATTTCCAAAAATTGCACGAAGAAACCTTTCGAGATTTTTCCACAAAGGTGTGCTGTTATAGAGTGTGAAGGAGGTGATTAATATGGCGAAAGCCGTTGGTATAGATTTGGGTACTACGAATTCGGTGGTGGCTGTCTACGAAGGAGGAAAGGCTACTGTTATCCCCAACTCCGAGGGATCGCGTACCACCCCTTCCGTGGTGGCGTACACTGAAGACGGCCAGCGTTTGGTAGGGCAGGTCGCAAGGCGACAGGCCGTGTTGAATCCTGGGGCCACGCTCTATTCGGTCAAGAGATTTATCGGACGAAAATGGGGCGAGGTGGACGAGGAGGCCAAGATCGTTTCCTACAAGGTGGTCAAAGGCCCCAACGATGCCGTAAGGTTTGACGTCAAGGGTAAGTTGATCGCGCCAGAGGAAGTCTCGGCCCAGGTCTTGAGGAAGTTGGTGGAAGACGCCTCAAAATATCTCGGCGAGAAGGTCAAGGAAGCGGTGATCACCGTACCCGCCTATTTCAACGATGCCCAGCGCCAGGCAACGAAGGCAGCGGGTGAGATTGCCGGGCTCAAGGTCCTGCGCATTATCAATGAGCCTACTGCCGCGGCCCTGGCTTACGGCCTGGAGAAAAAGAAGAACGAGACCATTATGGTCTTTGACCTGGGCGGAGGCACCTTCGACGTATCCATCCTTGACGTTGGAGACGGTGTCTGCGAAGTTCGGGCCACATCAGGAGATACCCACCTCGGGGGCGACGACTTTGACAAGCGACTGGTGGATTATGTGGCCGAGGAATTCAAGAAAGAAACCGGCATAGACCTCAGGAAAGATCGCCAGGCCTTACAGAGGCTGTACGAGGCCTGCGAGAAGGCGAAATGCGAACTTTCCAGCACAACGGAGACAGAGATCAATCTGCCCTTTATCACCGCGGACTCAACCGGGCCCAAACACCTTATTCAAAAGATCACGAGGGCCAGGTTCGAGGATCTCATCCATGACCTTGTAACGAGATGTACGAAACCAGTGGAACAGGCCCTTGCAGACGCCAAGCTTACGGCCAGTGATATCGACGAGCTCATTCTGGTGGGGGGCTCGACAAGGGTGCCTGCCGTCCAGGAACTGGTGAAGAAGCTTACGGGTGGGAAGCAGCCCAACATGAGCGTAAACCCTGACGAGGTCGTTGCCATTGGTGCGGCTATCCAGGCGGCGGTGCTACAGGGAGAGATGGAGGATGTGGTCCTCTTGGATGTTACTCCCCTGTCCCTGGGCGTGGAAACTCTCGGCGGTGTCATGACCAGGCTTGTTGAACGAAATACAACCATACCCTGTAGACGAGAGGAGATATTCTCCACCGCGGAAGACAATCAGACGGCCGTGGACATCGTTGTTCTCCAGGGAGAGAGGGAGATGGCACGGGATAACAGGGTCTTGGGACGTTTCCGGCTCGAAGGTATCCCCCCTGCGCCGCGGGGAGTGCCGCAGATCAAGGTGGCTTTTGATATAGACGCGAACGGAATCTTAAATGTCACGGCCAGGGACATGGCTACCGGGAAGGAACAGACCGTGACCATAACCGAATCCACCAATCTGGACAAGAGCGAAGTAGAGCGGATGGTGAGGGAAGCAGAGCAACATGCGGAAGAGGACAAGAAGCGCAGGGAAACCGTGGAGGCCAGATACCAGGTAGACAGCCTGGCCTATGAACTCGAACGATCCCTCAAGGAGCACGGGGACAAGATACCCTTGAACGAGAAGACACGTTGCGAGCATCTCATTGAAGAGGCTCGAAATGCGCTCAAGGATGAAAGTGTCACAAAAGACAGATACCAGCAGGTGGCCAGTGATCTTCAGCAGGCCCTGCACATGATAGCCTCATCCATCTACCAGCAACCTGGTGCCTCGGCCGCATACCAAGGCCAAGGTCAGGAAGGGCCCGGGGTTGGCCGCGATGAGGACGTGATCGACGCAGAATTCACGGAGCATTAATCAAAAGGATACCATCAGGGTGCCATGGCTATCAAATACAGAGACTATTATGAAATACTGGGGGTCCCCCGCGATGCGACCCAGGATGAAATCCAGCGAAGTTACCGGAAACTGGCCAGGAAATACCATCCGGACATCAACAAGGAGCCTGGCGCCGAAGAGAAGTTCAAGGAGATCAACGAGGCTTACGAGGTCCTGAAAGATCCTGAGAAGCGCAAGAAATATGATCAACTGGGGGCCAACTGGAAGGACGGACAGGAGTTCAGGCCTCCACCCGAATGGGATATACACTTTGACTTTGGCCAGGGGCCGGAGACCAGGCAGAGGACATACTATTGGAGCTCAGGGGCCGGAGGGTTCAGCGACTTCTTTGAGACACTCTTCGGCGGAGGCCCCTTTGGCGGGGGGTTTCGGAGCGCCCGGGGTCGTGA
>JAFDIC010000349.1:4419-7221 GCA_019308525.1 Deltaproteobacteria bacterium | reverse complement strand
CAATGGGGTCTCCTATCAGACTGTGGCCGGTGTTCAACCCCTGGAAAAGATCTTCCTCCCCCTGCGATTCTCGTACCAGATCGTTTTCAAAGAGGAAGGGGAAAACGACGGCCTGGTCTCATTGCTGTCAGCGACATGGAGAAAGGAGTATTTCCGGGAAAAGATAGACGCAGACCACTTCAACCAGATAGGCTGGTGGGACAGGGGAGAGGCGGCCGCAGGCATCGACAGAAAAGCCTTCGAGGACTACATACTGGGCTTTTACGTCAACCTCGCCCATGACCTCACCCGGAACCTCCAGGATTGAATCCTGCTGGCGCGGCCTTTTCTGAAGTACTAGCTCGCTCTTTCCAAAATCCAACAATCTGCGAATGATCCTCCAGCAACAAGCTTGAGGCCCTGATGCTTGTGGAAAAGCCACAGATGCAAGGCGCGCGAATCTTTTAGGAATGAGGCGTACATAGAAGTACGCCGCAGTGACTAAAGATGAAGCGTAACACAGCAGATGGGGTTTTTGCAGAGGCATCAGGATCGAATTATTTCCATTCCCTCAGCTCTATCACCAGCCCGTCCGGGTCCCTTATCTCGGCCCTTAATGAAGTTCCCAGGTCAACGGGGCCGCTTGCAAGTTCCACCCCTTTTCCTCGCAGGTACTTCACGGCCTCACCCATGCTCTCGACCTCAATGGCAAGACCCCTGTACCCCACATGCAAAGGATCTTCCTGCCTCGGGGCGGGACTCTGGGCGGATATCAATTCCAGCACGGTATCACCCAGCTCAAGGAAAACCACCTCCTTCATGGGCGGGGCATCGACTTGCTTCCTGAATTTCATTTTGAATTCCAGGACATTGGTGTAAAAGTCGATGGTCTTCTCCACATCACTCGGAACGATTTCAAAGTGGTCTATCCTCTTGAACATGATTTCCATTCCTTTCCCTGGCCTTCTTGGCCTGACTGCTCTATTTGGTGTGTTCGGACTGCTCGATCGGGCGCCAAGCGCAGCATTCAAGATTCAGAATTCAAGGTTCAAGGTTCAAAGTTCAAGGTTCAAGCTTCAGGGTTCTAAGCTGCTCACTTTCCTCTTCCTCTTGCGCAAGATATGGGAGCGCGAACATATTTGTCAACTACTATCCTAATAGAATTTTATATATGAACATGGTATTTATGAAATTCAGCCTTTGCAGTGTATGATCAATAACTGGTAAAATAACAAAAACTGGCTTAAGCGCGTCTTCTTAGTCAGCGCATTGAAATGGGGGCAGAAAGGAGGAGACCCATGAAGGAGAGGGTGGAGATTATTAAGGGTGACATAACGAAGCAGGAGGTGGATGCTATTGTAAATGCCGCCAACACTTCTCTTCTCGGCGGGGGAGGGGTGGATGGCGCCATTCACAGGGCTGCCGGCCCTGAACTCCTGGAAGAGACCAGGAAGATCGGCGGCTGTCCCACCGGTGAGGCCAGGGTGACCAAGGGCTACCGACTCCCGGCAAAGTGGGTGATCCATACGGTCGGGCCCATCTGGCGGGGGGGAGGAAATAATGAAGAAGAACTCCTTGCCAGTTGTTACAGGAACTGTTTCAAGGAGGCCAGCAGGCTCGGGGTGAAGACCATAGCCTTTCCTTCCATAAGCACGGGCGCTTACCGTTTTCCCCTTGACAGGGCTACCGAGATCGCCCTGAGGGAAACGAGGTCATTCCTCCAAACCGACGAGACCCTTTCCAGGGTAATCTTCGTGTGCTTCGGGGAGGATGTATATCAGACTTACCGGGAAATATTTCAAAGATTGTTTGATGAATAGATGCTCTAAAGCCCTGAGGCGCCTCTGGAACCTTTTATCCCGTGAAGAGAAACCAGGATATTGTCATGGAAAAAAAGCCCTTACGAGATGTTGACCCCGACCTGAACGTGTACGAAGATGTTTACCAGGACCTCTTCGACCTTGTTCCTTGTTTCATTACCGTTCAGGACCGCAGCTACAAGCTCCTGAGGTATAATAGGGAGTTTGCAGATACCTTCGAGCCCGGACCCGGGGATTACTGCTACAATGCCTACAAGGGCAGAACCGAGAAATGCGTGGTTTGTCCTGTTGAGAAGACCTTTGAAGACGGTAAATCCCACTGGAGCGAGGAATCCGGGGTCACCAAGGACGGCAGGACCCTCTTTTGGGTAGTAAAAACGACTCCCATCAGGAACGCCCGGGGGGAGATACTGGCAGTCATGGAGATGTGCCTTGATATTACTCACAGAAAAAAGCTGGAAGAGAAACTGGAACTGTCGGAAAGCAAATACCGGGCAATATTCAATAACATACCCAACCCCCTCTTTGTGCTGGACCCTGAAACCTTTGAGATCCTCGACTGCAATGAGAGTGTTGAGGCGGTCTACGGCTGTAAGAGGCAGAATATGATCGGCCGTTCCTTCCTGGACCTTTTCAAAGGCGATGAAAGGGAACAGTACGCTCGGGCGCTTACAAACTCAAAGGTCCTGAATCAGGTCAAGCATGTCACTGGAGAAGGAAGAGAGATATACGTCAATATCAGGATCTCTCCTTCGGAACACCTTGGGCAGAGAGTGCTGCTCGTGACGACCAGTGATATAACCCAGAGGCTCGAGATGGAACAGCAACTCATACAGGCAAGCAAGATGGCAACTCTGGGCGAGATGGCCACCGGAGTGGCCCACGAACTCAACCAGCCCCTTTCAGTCATCAAGACGGCAAGCAACTTCTTGATGAGAAAGGTAAAGAAAGGGGAGGAGATTCCACCGGAGCCCCTTTACACCATGGCTGAAAAGATAAACTC
>JAFDIC010000349.1:0-4395 GCA_019308525.1 Deltaproteobacteria bacterium | reverse complement strand
AAACTCCAACGTGGACCGGGCCACGAAGATCATCAACCACATGAGGGAATTCGGCCGCAAGTCAGACATGGAGATGGAAAAGGTCCAGGTCAATACTATCCTCAGGGACGCCCACGACGTATTGAACCAGCAACTAAAACTGCGGGGCATCCGCGTCGTGTGGGATTTGCAGGAGGACCTGCCCATGGTCCTGGGGGATCCCAGCCGTCTTGAACAGGTCTTCATAAACCTCCTTATCAATGCAAGGGACGCCATAGAAGAAAAGATCGGATCCAAGAAACCGGGCGGCCAGCAAGAAAAAATCACTCTAAGGACCAGGAGCGATGGCAAGACCGTAAGCATTGAAGTTCATGATACGGGGCCCGGCATCCCCAAGGCGATCTGCGATAAGATCTTCGAGCCCTTCTTTACCACCAAGAAAGTAGGTAAGGGTACAGGTCTGGGTCTGTCCATAAGCTATGGTATTGTCAAGGATTGTGGGGGGGACATCAGGGTCCAATCCGACAGGGAAAAGGGGAAGGCCGGCGCCTCCTTTATCATAACCTTTCCTGCTACGGGGGAAGAGAACTCGGGGGCTCCTTGAAGCGGCTGACTGGTCTGTCTGGTTCCCCTCCTGGCAATTCACGGTTCAAGGTTCGCGTCCCTTTTTACCTTCGGTCTCCGGTCGTCCGGCCTGTGTCCCTCTGTTCACTCATTTTTCTTGTCACCTGTCACTTTTTGTCGCAACTGAAAGTTGCTCCTACAAGGGGAGATTCAAAGTTCAAAATTCAAGGTTCAAGGTTCAAGGTTCAAAACTCGGTATGATTTGCATGTCTCGTCACTTGTCACTCGTCACTTCTTCTATCGCATCCGTCGTTCCTCTGCTATTCCCTATTTGTGAAATTTTACACTTGACACAGGAAAAATCAGAAAATACTATAGCTCCAATATAAATTATTTTAATCTATATGATATCGGTGTTATTATAGGCAAGGGCGTCGCCATGCTCATGATGAAATCCCTTTCCTTCTTTTCCTAGTGACATTTTTTGGTCCCTACGGCAGGAATTGCTACCTTGGGTGCAATTCTCTGTAATTATTGAATATCACTTTCTGAAGGGAGGTAAGAATGAAACAACTGGTAATCTTGGGATCGGGCGCGGGCGGTACAATGGTTGCTGCCAAGATCAGAAAACAATTGGATGAAATGGAATGGAAAATCACTATCATAGACAACGACGAAATGCACCATTACCAGCCCGGATGGCTCTTTATCCCCTTCGGCATCTATTCTCCGGCAGACTGCACCAAGCCCAAGAGGGAATTCATTTCCAGCGGTGTGGACTTCGTCCTGGACGAAGTAGTGGGCGTGGCACCTGACAAGAGAGAGATCCAGGGGAAAAAGGGCAATTACACCTATGACTGGCTGGTAATCGCCACAGGATGCCGCATAATGCCTCAAGAGGTCGAAGGCATGATGGAGGCCTGGCGAAGGGACATCTTTGACTTTTACACTTTGGAAGGTGCAGTGCAACTGCGTAAGAAGCTAAAGTACTTTGATTCCGGGAGACTGGTAGTCAATATCGCGGAGATGCCCTTCAAGTGCCCCGTGGCACCTATCGAGTTCGTGTTCATGGCCGACTGGTTCTTCGCCAGCAAGGGTGAGCGCGGGAAAATTGAGATTGAACTGGTCTCTCCCCTCGACGGGATGTTCACAAAGCCCATGGCAGCCAAGACGTTCAAGGACTTTGCAGGCATGAAAAACATCAAGTTTACGGGGAACTTCGACATTGCCCAGGTCAATCCGGACGAAAAAACCATCGAGTCACACCGGGGAGACAAGGTTTCTTACGATCTGCTCGTGGCTATTCCCCCTAATTTTGGGGCGCAGTTTGTCGAGGATTCCGGGATGGGTGATCCCATGTGCTACGTGGACACCGACCCACACACTCTCAAGGCCAAAAAGTACGATAATATTTACGTTATCGGGGATGCGACAAACGTACCCACGTCCAAGGCCGGCGCCGTAGCACATTACGAATCCGATACGGTTGTGGAAAACCTCATCCGGGAGATAGACGGGCAAGAACCCAAACCCACTTTTGACGGTCATTCCACCTGCTTCATATGCTCCGGCTACGATCGCGCTCTCTTGATAGATTTTAACTATGAAGTCGACCCTCTTCCCGGCAAATTCCCGTTCCCGGGACTTGGGCCGTTCACCCTTTTGGGAGATAGTTATTTCAACTATTACGGCAAAATGATGTTCAAGTGGGTTTACTGGAACCTGATGCTCAGGGGGAATGAATTACCCCTGGAGAATCAAATGACCATGGCCGGCAAGATGCGCCAGGGCTTTCAGGGCTAGGAGGGGGTCATGAACAAGGAAGAATTGATATTGGAGCGACTCGACAGGATAGAGGCTCAGTTGGCTCCCTTAGCGGAATCCTTCAGGGCCGCAAATGAGCTCAAAGAAGATGCAACGCCACTTGCAAACCACGCGTTTCAATTGATGATCAAAGAACTGGAGGACGTGGAAAGCAGTTGCCAGCTTGAAGACCTCCTCGAGCTGTTCAAGCGGTTGCTGCGAAGTGTCAGGAGCATCACCTACACGCTGAATCAACTGGAAAACTTGATCGACTTTGTCACGACCCTGGAGCCCCTGCTCAAGTCATCCGTCCCTCAGCTCATCAATTACCTGGATGAACTGGAGCAGAAAGGGGTCTTCAGGATCCTCAACGCAACCCTGGGAGTCCGTGCCAAGATCGCCGCGGCTTACACTCCTGAAGATATAGAGGAAATCGGAAACGGACTGGTATCCCTGCTGGGCCTTGCCAAGAGGATGACGGAACCCCAATTCATGGCATTCATGGAGACCCTTGTGGACATTCCTTGCCAGGTGGATTTCTCCGGTGCCAAGGGAGTGGGCCCCTTTGGTTTCCTCTGGGCCCTGGGGGACAAGGAAGTCAAGGAGGGGCTCGGGGTGCTCGTCGAGTTGACAAAGAGCATGAGCAAGCTCAAGGAATGCGGCCTTAAGAGCTGACCGGGGGCCCGGTTGGACATCCTGAGCTATACAGGCGGCTGAGTTCCTCTTGGACTTTGCTCTGGGCCTGATGTATAATCGTGCAAAGCGGTTTGGAGGGGGCAGTCTGATCGAGCTACCTTTTGCTTTTCGGACCTTGATTTTGGAGCATCATGAAACCTTTCTCTGGCTCTGACCTGTTCAGGCACTGTAGCATGGCCATCCTGTCCGGGCGAGGCGGTTTGACTGGAATCAGCGGGACTTCACCTCTCCTGACTTGAAGAAACTTTGGGGGGTGCCCTATGGGAAAAAAGATCTTGGTAATGGACGATGAGCCTGTGGTAGTGGACTACCTCGTTGACCTTTTCAAGGACAACGGGTACGAAACCTGTTGCGCCTATAGCGCGGAGCAAGGTTTCGAGGTATTGCAGAGGGAGAAGCCGGACTTGATCACGCTCGACCTGGACATGCCCGGTGTTAAAGGCCCCCTCTTCTATCGCAGGTACTCCCAGATGGCGGAATTCAAGGACATCCCTGTCATCGTTATCAGTGGTCTACACGCTCCCCACCGTTCCATCAAGAAGGCTGTTGCCGCCCTTGAAAAGCCTGTAGACAGAGATGAATTGCTCAGGATAGTCAAGGAGACCATCGGCTAGGAATGCCTGCCACGGCATCCTCTGGAACCAATATACCGTTCTCCCATTGGAGGGCCATTCAATAGCCCAGTTATTCCGGTAGTCGAGACAATGGACAATACCATACTGGTAGTTGATGACGAAAAGGATATCTGCGAGGTTATGGACATTTCCTTGTCCGACCTGGGATATGATGTCCATACAGCGGAAAGTGCCGAGGACGCCCTCGAGATCTTCAGGCGAATCAATCCCCCCATCGTGCTCACCGACATCCGGATGCCGGGCATGGATGGAATCGAACTCCTCCGTCGGATAAAGAAGGAAAATCGTGACACCGAGGTAATCATGATCACGGGTCACGGTGACATGGACCTTGCCATAAAGAGCCTCAAGCTGGAGGCGACTGATTTTATTACCAAGCCCATAAATGATGATGTCCTGGAAATCGCCCTCAATCGTGCCAGGGAAAGAATCTCCATGAGGCGACAATTGCGGGAATATACTGAGAACCTGGAAAAACTTGTGAAGGAAAAGTCGGAAAAACTTGTGGAAGCGGAAAGGCTGCTCGCCGTAGGCCAGGTCCTGGAACTGCTCCCCTCGGCTACGCGACATATAATTGAGGATCTCGATGGGGGTATAAGGTACTTCAATGAGATGCCTTGCATGGTGGCGAGCCATAACCGGGACCTGAAGGGCGTCACTGCCAACCAGATCTACCTGGAGAGGTTCGGTTACCGGAGGGGGAAGGAAAGCTGGGGGA
>JAFDIC010000348.1:389-4793 GCA_019308525.1 Deltaproteobacteria bacterium | reverse complement strand
CATAACGGGGTGCATCCCGAGCTCAAGGATCCTGCGCTGTATCGACTCAGCCAGCTTGATGGAATGAAGTCCATATCTCACCAGGATCACATCATTCTTCCTGTATCTCCCCTTCCTGGCCCTCTTGAGTGCCCAGATCAAGACATCCGCGTATTTTTCAAGTTTTTTTTCAGACAGCATTCTGTTCTCCTCCTCGCCGGTAATCTCTATGGCCCCGTTGCTTACTGTGATCGTCTACTGCTCGGAATTTTCCCTGATCTTTTCCTTTAGTGCCGAAACATGTCTCTTTTCTTCCTCGATTATCTCTGTCAGGTGTGTGAGGGTTTCCTTGTCTCCTACCAGTGTGGCTATCAAGTTAAAGAAGATAATGGTGTCTTCCTCAAATTCTATGGCCAGCCTGATCATTTCACTGACGCTACCTATGTCGGCTGGATTCGCCTCTCCCAGGGAGAAGGTCTGTCCTCCCACTATATCCTGAAGCATCTTGTTTCCCATCTCGTCCAGGGCGATATCATTTGGTGTGCCCCTGACCGCCGCCTCCCTTCGGGCAAACCATTCTCTGTGCGCGACCTCTTCATTTGCAAGCCATTGAAGGAGATCTCTGATCGGCCCGCTGGTTGCTCTTTTCATTGCCGCTCTATAGAAGGCCTCACCGTTTTCTTCGAGCTTCATGGCAAGATGATAGATTTCACTCACAGTAAACATGGTTCAACCCCGGATCAAGGAACCAACTTGGTCCTAGGCTTTTCAGACATTCCCGGATTCCGGCAACGACCTACTATCTAGCACAAATTCTCCCTTTTCGAAACATCTAATCTCTCTGCGGGTTCAATTTCCTGCACCTCGGTGCCTGTGCTCATGTATGATGCCCCTGGATCTGTCATGCACTTCGGGGAATCCAGGAGCCGGGAGTCAGACCACCTATCCAATTGCTCTCCCCTTGAGAAATATTCCATTTGATAGACCCGAAATCACGTATTATGATAGCTACCGCAAAACGATCAGAGACATGCGGCGTTGCAGGGTTTGTCCAGGAGGTGAGAAGTGAACTCGACCCCAAAGGATAAGGATCAGATCGACCACATCTTCTATAGATTTGTCATTGACAATCTCCCGGTTGGAATACTTACCGTAGATCCGCAAATGAAGGTCATGACTTTCAATCCATGGGCGGAAACCCTTACCGGATATTCTGCAACGGAGGCCATGGGACGTTACTGCGGCGATCTGCTCCAGGGGGGGATGTGCAAGGTGAATTGCCCGTTAGAAAGGGCTATTGACAGCGGTGAACCCCTTGTGCGAATGGAAACGACCATCAGGAGAAAAGACGGAAAGATTATTCCCGTAAGAATGCATGCGGCTGCCCTGCTGGACAGTAGCGGCAGGCTTATCGGTGCTGTGGAAGCCTTTCAGGATGTTTCCCCTCTGAAGACCATGGAGAGGGAGAGGAGCAACATCATTTCCATGTTTGCCCATGACATGAAATCTTCTTTGACCATTATTGGCGGGTTCGTACTCCGGCTCCTGAAGAAACGGGGCGAACTGGATGATGAAAAGCAGAAGAGATACCTGAGAGTTATTCAAAAGGAGACAGACAAGCTGGACTTCCTGGTAAAGGACTTTCTCGAGTTCGCACGCCTCCAGACCGGGGAACTGAAGCTCAATTTCCAGGCTACTTCCCTGGACAAAGAACTGATGGAGCTATATGACGCCTATCAATCCAGAAGCCTACAGGAGCACATAGGGCTGGAGTTACAAAATGACGAGGTTCTGCCGGTCATACTGGCGGATCCCGATCGGCTGAGACGAGTCTTCTCAAATCTCCTGGATAATGCGTTCAAATTCTCAAGAGAAGGAGGAAAAATCACAATATCGGCCGAGGAGACCCCTGGGGAGGTTATCATTTCGATAAAGGACGAGGGGCAGGGAATTGACCCAGAGGAGATCCCTTTCATCTTTGATATCTTCCATCGCGGAAAGGATGCCGGCCGTATACCAGGATCTGGAATAGGCCTGGCCTTCGTCAAGGCAATCGTGGAAGGGCATGGAGGCGAGGTTTTGGTGGAGAGCGAACCTGGAAGGGGTTCTACTTTCAAAGTGAAACTGCCCAAAAGGAGGAGCCCGGACTAAAGATCCGGGTTCAGATGACCCGGCTTTGTTTCGCCCTTCAAAGGGAGTACAGCCCGCAACAGGTCCAGGCGGCATGGAGAAGCCAGGAGTCAGAAGAATCCTGGTCGCGCTTCGATGCAACAATCCACGCTGTCGGTTCATCGCAGGCCAGAACCTCTGGGAAAGCCCCGCTAGGAGCATTTGCAAATCCTGTTGACAATACCGCGGATTCATCAATAATATAACGCCTCCAAACCTTCTATTCCGGGGGCCTGATCAATGGATGAGCTTGTCAAGAAAGGGGTAGAACTGATAGGTAGTGCCGGCAGGATTCTTGTCTTTACAGGTGCCGGCCTGAGCACTGAGTCCGGTATCCCGGATTTCAGGAGTCCCGGCGGATTGTGGTCCAAATACGATCCATCGGATTTCTATTACCAGAGATTCATCTCCGACGAAAGGGCAAGGGAGAAATACTGGAAGATGAGTAGCGAGTCCTATCAGTTGATGAAAGAGGCACGGCCCAACCGGGGACACCTGGCAATCAAGAAACTGGAAGACATGGGCAAGTTGCTGGCAATCGTTACACAGAATATAGATCATCTCCACCACAAGGCGGGCAATTCTCCCGAAAAGATCATCGAGATCCATGGAACCGCATTTTCCGTCTCCTGCCTCAAATGCGGCAAGAAATACGACAGGGATCTCATTGAGGAACGCATAAGTTCGGGTACCCAGGTGCCGTACTGTGACGAGTGTTCCGGCATCCTCAAGCCCGAGACCATTTCCTTCGGCCAGGCCATGCCCCGGGACAAGATGGAGCTTGCCATGAGGCATGCCAGGGAATGTGATCTGTGCATTGTATTGGGCTCTTCCCTTGTGGTATACCCTGCCGCCTCGGTGCCCGTCCAGGCCAGGGATAGCGGGTCAAGGCTCATGATCATCAACAGGGATGAAACACCTCTTGACAGGGATGCGGACCTGGTCATACACGAGTCCATTGGAAAGGCCCTTGGCGCTATCATGGATGCCATGGAACAATGGGAGTCCGTTCAATGAAAACAGTGGGTTTTATTGGTTGGAGAGGCATGGTCGGCTCCGTGCTTGTGGGAAGGATGCTGGAAGAAGGCGACTTTGGGGGTTACGAGCCGGTATTCTTCACCACTTCCAATGTGGGGGGCAAGGGTCCGGAGATAGGGCTTGAAATCCCGCCCCTCAGGGATGCATACGGCCTTGATCTGCTCAAGGCCATGGATATCATAGTCACCTGCCAGGGGGGAGATTACACCAAAAGGGTCTACCCTGAACTCAGGAAGGCAGGCTGGAACGGGTACTGGATCGATTCTGCATCCACGCTCCGGCTGGAGGATGACAGCATAATCGTTCTTGACCCTGTGAACCGGAGCGTCATAGACAAAGGCCTGGCAACAGGGGTAAGGACCTTCGTCGGTGGTAACTGTACGGTGAGCTTGATGCTCATGGCCCTCTCCGGCCTCTTCCAGGAGGGTTTGATAGAATGGCTGTCAACGATGACATACCAGTCAGCATCGGGGGCCGGGGCCAAACATATGAGAGAACTGGTCCTCCAGATGGCCCGCCTGGCGGATTGCGCACGGAAGCTGCTTGAAGATCCTGCATCTACTGCCATACAAATAGACGAGGCGATTACACGGGAACTGAGAGATCCCTCCTTTCCTGCCGATAATTTCGGCGTCCCCCTGGCCGCCAGTTTGATTCCATGGATTGATAGGCCCATGGACTCTGGCCAGACCAGGGAAGAATGGAAGGGATTCGTGGAAACCAACAAGATACTTCAGACCGAAGAACCCATTCCCGTGGACGGTATCTGTGTGAGCGTGGGCGCCATGCGCTGTCACAGACAGGCACTCACCATAAAGCTCAAAAGGGACGTGCCTCTTGATGATATATCCGCGATCATTGAGAAGAGCAATGATTGGGTGAGGGTCGTGCCGAATGACAGGGAGTCCACCATTGAAGGCCTAACTCCCGGGGCCGTCAGCGGGACCCTTGCCGTGCCTGTGGGTCGGATCAGGAAAATGCTCATGGGCCCCGAATATATCACGGCCTTCACCTGTGGCGATCAGCTCCTGTGGGGTGCTGCCGAACCCATCAGGAGGATCTTGAAGATCATCCTGGAGCACCTGTCTTAGGCCATGATAGGGTGGAAGTGAACCGCTCAGAAAATCCCGGGGCGGAAAGGAGCAGGTGGCTCATTTTTGCCCTTTGCTCCCTTCTCTTCATATCCTCCCAGTTTTACAGGGTATCCAACGCCATAAT
>JAFDIC010000348.1:0-382 GCA_019308525.1 Deltaproteobacteria bacterium | reverse complement strand
CCATAATCGCACCCCAGCTCCAGGTAGACTTTTCCATAACTTCGGAGGAGCTTGGGGTCCTCAGTGCCGCCTTCTTCTATGCCTTTGCCTTTGCCCAAATCCCATTGGCCCTGTTCCTGGACAGGCTCGGGGCCAGGATCATCATGTCGGCCCTGAGCTTGATCGGAGCAATCGGTGCATGGACCTTTGCCGGGGCACAAGGTCTGGGAATCGGGATTGTGGGTCGAATCCTCCTGGGTCTCGGGATGGCCGGCAATCTTATGGGCTCATTGAAGCTCTTTACGGCGTGGTTCTCGCCGGGTTTGTTCGCGACTCTCTCGGGTATCCTCCTGGCCACAGGCACCATCGGCAACATGGTCGCCGCGACACCCCTCGCCCTATT
>JAFDIC010000347.1 GCA_019308525.1 Deltaproteobacteria bacterium | reverse complement strand
GAAAAAATGAAAGCCTCTTTCAGGATGGCCTATTCGTTATTTGACAAGATTGCCTTCTTCCTTAATCACTATCTGCGGCTTTCTATACCGGAGAGAAATGTCTCCTTAAGAACTATTTGGTACAAGTCACAGAATAGAAAGGGAGGCCTGCGGGACGAGTTCACCCAACGGCAGAATTGGCCGCTGAGAGGTCTTTTCTGGCTAAGCAAGGACTTGTATGAGGACAAGCCAGGCTTCAAAGAATCTATTGAGCCAGACGCCCAAGAACTCCATGAAATCCGCAACCATCTGGAGCCGATATGTGGATGGGTCCATCCGAGAGAGACCATAAAATGTTCCGGGCGCTTGCCGATACATTGGCCCATTCCATGTACAGAAGGGATTTTCAGGAAAAGGCGCTAAGGCTAATTAAGATGGTGCGGGCAGCGCTGGTATACCTCTCCCTATCTATCCACTGGGAAGAACAGAAGCGGAAGAAAGAAAGAGGTCCAGAGGCCATTGTACCGGGGATGCCATTGGGTATTTGGGAGGATGAGTGGAAGGTATAGAATTTGCGAAAGAAATATATTTCCTCAACCTGGGGAAAAATCTGAGGTAAACCAAAATGATAACCTGCGCCCAAGCCATAAAAGAAATCTTCAAGAGCAAGGGACAAATCCTAACCACCAAGCAAATCATTGATGCTGTCCAGAAGAAATACCCCAACCAGTGGAAGGAAGTGACCATAAGGACCCACACGATGGGCTGCAGCGTGAACCACTCATCCAGCAAATGGTATCCGTCTTTCCCAAAATTTCTCTATACCGTAGGTCCCGGAAAGGTCAGGCTATATGACCGGGAGAAAGACGGCGAATTCGAAATCGGCTCAAAGTCCAGGACAGAAGAAGAGGTCACAACCGAAGAAGATGCCCTTGAAGTGACCTTGAGCCTGGAAAGAGACCTCCAGGAATACCTCAGTAGAGATCTATCCCAGCTTGAGCCAGGGCTTCAACTTTATACCGAAGACGAACTCACTGGAAGGGAAGTCTCAACAGAGGCAGGGAAGATCGATATCCTTGCAAAGGATAGGAAATACACGCTTGTAGTTATAGAGCTAAAGGCAAGTCAGGCATCATACAGCGCTTTGGGCCAGATACTGAGCTACATGGCATCCATAAAGAATGAGCTTGGCGCAAAGAACGTCAGGGGCATAATAGTTGCCGAGGATTTTGACAAGAAGCTTACTCTTGCGGTGACAGAGGTGCCTAGCGTTTCTTTGGTCAAGTACAAGATAAAATTTGACTTTGAGAAGCTCACATGAGGCGCTATTTATGTTTGACTTCGATAACCTAAAACATTTTTCTGGGCAAGGGCTTGATGAGCCGGTAGAAGCATCTGTCGGCGATTTTCAGGATAGTGATTTATCAAAACTCCCAGAGAACATTGCCATTTCGGTTTTCGAATCAGACTTTCCAGAAACCCTCATTTGGCGTGAAGGTGAATCAATAGTCACAGAGATCACCGAACACATTTATTCAAAATACTGGTGGCACAAATACCATGCCCGGGTTTTCGCTGATGCGATGGATCGGGCTGTAAAGCGCTTGGAACATGAGGGACACCCCATCTCGGATGCAACGATAGAATCGGATGAGGACATCCACATTTTTGTTCGATGGAAGCTTACACTTCCGAGGGAAACTTCAGGGACTGTTCTCATTGATTCCATAAAGGCTGCCTTTGACCTGGTCTGGGAGCGCGCCAATTCTATCCTCGAAAATTCTGATTCAGTCCTGATTCTTGGCAAAGACACTGGTCAGGGCTTGGAAAGGCTAAAGCGGATCGCCGAAGACCTGGAGGAACAGGGCTATTACGCCTATATTATCAAGGAGCAGCCTGACAAGATAGGCGAGAGTGTTATCCAAAAGGTTCTTCGCTATGCCTTGTCCTCTAAGTTTATTGTGATTGAAAACTCAGAATCCTCAGGTCACCTTTACGAAATACCACATGTCACCAAAATGGCTGAATCTGTGACTGTCGTTTTGCAGGAAGAGGGAAAAGGAGCCACGTGGATGTTTGAGGATGCTTATGGAAAGCATAAGCACTGGAGAAAATTTGAGTATCAGCCAAATGGGCTAAAAGACGCAATAAAAGCGGCTGTGACATGGGCAGAGGAATTTATCCGTGAGTTTGGACAGTTCCAAAAGGCCAGACTGCCCTGGCTTAAATGATTCAGTGTATACTAACGATGAAAGGTTCCGAGGGTACTAAGGGGGGAGCCTAGAAAAAGCTGGCGAAGAGGCTGAAGAGGATCCTTTCCGGTGTCCGTGTGAGAAAAGTCGAGCTCGCTGAATTCAGACCCAACATTGAGATGGTCTCCCGGAACGAAGTGGAAAAGGTAGTCGAGGAGTTTCGCTAATTCCTTTTGAAGAATCTTGAAAATCCCGACGACGTACTCGACATCAGGTAAACATCAACGGTCAACAACCACCAGCAGCGATTTGAGAGGAGGTCTTTGCGACTCTTCCGTTAAGAGGTGTATTATGCAAGAGGAATTGCGTATCCGCAAGGGTGTGATCCGAAGGAAGAGAAAAACGGATACACATATCGAATCGGAGTCTAAACAACAGAAGGCCGTTGTAGTTAGTTTTATCAACCTGAAAGGCGGGGTGGGAAAAACTACCTTATGCCTGACCATAGGCGAGATCCTATCTTTTGCTTTTGGCAAGAGAGTTCTTTTGATCGACCTGGATTCGCAATCAAATCTGAGCTCTGCACTTGTGCCTCGTCAAGACTTGGAAAGCTACAGAAAGAAAAAGGGCAGCATCTATCATCTCTTTCTAAATTTATTGAACCCGGATAAATACACACAGGGGTGGGATTTGAAAAATGCAGTTGTGACATCATGTTCAAACATTCAAAAGAATAATAATCTTAATGCGATATTATCATTACCGGAGTTGGGACAATTTGACGAGGAATTGGCCGACGCCCTCGAAAAAGGCGGAAAAGGTCCTGCTGGATCCGGTCTCAAGATTACGATTGAATGGCGAAAGGTTCTGAATCGTCCCTTACTGAGCTTGAGATCCCAATATGACTACATACTTATAGATTGTCCTCCAAGTTTGTCTCTATTTACCTCGAATGCCTTAGTGGCGAGTGATTATTTTGTGACACCTATTTCTCCGGAATACCTTTCCATTCAAGGCTTGGAACTTATACAAAACAGACTCGGTAGACTGCAGCAAAGAGTCGGCACAAAAGAAATGAACGTGCGATTTGCCGGGTGCATAATAAATAGGATCGATATAAGGAGGAAAGACCACGTGGAGATCTGTCGAAATCCAATTTATTCTAACAAAGGCAGATTCCTCCCATTTCGATACTGGGTTGGAGACCTTAAGCCGATGTATATCGTAACAGATTATTATTATCCGTCTGAGAAGATTGGTCGGAAGTGGGTCTCAATCGACGAGAAATACAATTATGAAGAAAGGAATTTTAGGAATCCTGATGGTGTTTTGAACATTCCTGACGAAACGGATTACTATGACCTATACGATAGGCTATACAAGCTAACAAAGGAGTTCATGAAAAGATGCAGATGAATAAAAGACCCGAAGCATCCAAAGTACGACCGGAAGCTGTGAATTCTGAGGGGGTAACCCCGAGAAAGGTAAAGAATAAACAGCCCAAACGTAGTGGAAAAAAGATCAGTCCAGGTACGATCGCAAAATTAGTTCGAGATACTTACAAAAATGAACCTGAACGGATTTTGGATTTATCCCCCGAACTGTTCCGACTGCTCTCGGAATCGGAAAGGGACCGGAGAAAGCTCGATAGGCAAAGCTATTTTGAAAATTACGTCACTGAAAGGGAGAGACACGATTTGTACTCCAAGCTCGTTTCCCTTACTAAAGAACAAACCTTGAGCAAAGAGGACTGTGTAAGGGTTCTGGAGTTGGCTGTTCCGCTGGGTGTTGAAAAAGAACAGTTTTTCGAATCAATTATCTTTAAGGCAATCCAAACCCTAGGAGTTGACCCTAAGCAAGGAAAAGACACTGTTAGGCAAATAAGGCGGGGCGAACCTGCTAGTAGAATTGAAATCTATCGTGGTGTGATACTTTCCTACGATTGGAGCGGTTCGCTGCTTGAAATCTCTTTGCTTGGGAGGGATATAGCGATTCGTAACGCCGCTCAATCGCTCATTGGTTCATTATCGTGGACTCCAGATTCGGCAAGCGCAATTGATGAAGCCAATTGGGCTCTTGATCAGGCGAAATTCGTTGTTATAGACGAGTCAGCCATCTCTTCCATGATGAATAGTCAAGATCAAGATCACAAAAGAACAAGTGCGGAATTCATGAGGTTGATTGATGCACGATGTATGATTCTATGTGCTGTTGAGAGCCTTATTTCAGTGTTGAGTGGAGTCTCTTATCATTTTGGAGTATCCAAAGCTCAGGAGATAGCGAATCTTGCGAGACACTTATTGAGAATTGTATCCAGCTTGCCTTTGGGGAAAAACTCGGTTCTCGAACTGGCGCTTTCGGAGGCTTGCAGAGGTCTGAGCATCTCTTCTCTCCACGCAATTTTGCTGTGCAAGAGTCCCGCTGTTTGCTACAGATTCAAGAGTGATTAAAGCCTGGAATAGTCTAGAACTTGAAAGAATGCAAGTTAAGGAATGATCTTTTGGGCTTGGCAAACAAGGCGGCCAACAACATCAGGCGAAAGAGGCCGTGAGGGATTCTCAACATCTCCTTTTGTCCAACTCCTGCATAGGAAGGGGGGCAGGAAAGGGGTTAAATTTTTGGTCTTGACAAATGGGATTCTTTTTAGCTCGTGTTCTTTCAGGATAGAGATGTAGCCATGGGCTTCCGTTTCTGGAGACGAATCAGAATTGCACCAGGAGTGACTCTAAACCTGAGCAAGTCGGGCGGGTCCCTCTCGTTCGGACCCCGTGGGGCAAAGTTCACCATCGGTCCGGGGGGCAAACGGGCCACCGTGGGTTTACCAGGGACAGGGCTATTTTATACCTCCACATTCCCCTCCAAGAAACGGACTGAGCATAAAAAGGGAAAATCTAGCGATTATGTGCCGACTGTTCGAGCGGAATATCGCCTCACCATGGGGTTTTTCAAAAGGCTCATCACTCCGGATGATGAAGAGGCTTTTGTGGATGGATGCAGGGAACTGGCCCTTGGAAATGAAGATTCGGCCTTGAGCCACCTTCGCAAAGCCGTCCATCTGGCAGACGGCGCTTATCTTGCCGGCTTTCTGGCTCTCAAGAAGGAGCGGCTGGAAGAAGCTGCGAGCTACCTGTCCACGGCCGCCGAAAAGCACCGCCGCTTGAGCCGTTACTTCTCCAAATACGGCATATCAGCCACAATGAGCCTCCCCATCACCGATGAGGTCTCGGCCCATGTTGGACCTGATGTCAGGGGAATCCTCCTGGCCCTGGTTGAAATTTATCAGACACAGAAAAAATGGGAGGATGCCCTTGAATGTCTAAATAAACTCCGTCGACTGGAGCCTGATGATGTGGTGGTCAAGCTTTCCTTTGTAGAGCTTTTGATGGAACTCCGCCCTAATGACCCAAGCGTATTTCGCAGAGTGGTACACATGACTGAAGGAGTAGAAAACGAATCCGGGATCCATGCCTGCATTCTGCTTTACAAGGCAAAGGCTTTAAGAAGGCTAAATCTCAACGAAGCTGCCCGGGACGTCCTTACCAGAGCCCTCCGCCGCAAGAAAGACCGGTCCGAAGAGCTGCTCCGAGCGTTACGCTATGAACGTGCCCTGGTCTATGAGGACTTGGGCCAGCACAAACGTGCTCGCTCCGAATTTGAAAGGCTCTATGCCGAGGCCCCTGATTATGAGGATGTGGCGGCAAGACTGGAATTATAAAGCGTTCGTGGATTTTCTGGGAAAAATCTGCACATGAGATAGAGTTATGGATATTTCTAAAGATCACACAGATACTCAAAAAGAAGAAACCACAGAATCGCGATGAATCAATCTTCTAATCCTGCCTCGCAGCCCACACCCTACGAATCGGACTCTCCGGCAGCTGAATGGGCCGAACAGGCTGCCAAGCACGCTCTCGATGATCTTTTCAACGCAACATTTGCATATCGCACCAGTAAAAAATACTATGAGTTGATGCAATTTGTGAAAAGGTTTCGTTTCTACTCCCCATACAATGCGCTATTAATCCACATTCAGCGACCTGGGGCTCGTTTCGTAGCGCCTGCGAGTAGATGGAAACGGCTATATAGACGGCATGTAAAACCGAACGCCAACCCTCTTGTTATTTTACAGCCAATGGGTCCTGTCATGTTTGTTTTCGATGTATCTGATACTGAGTCAGGGCCAGATTCTATCCCATTGCCAATAGAAGTGGAGAAACCCTTTGAGGTTCGGCGTGGTAAAATTGGTGGAGAGCTTAAATGGACCATCGAGAATGCCAAGCGTGATGGTATTCGAATTCATGGACAAAAAACTGGTTCACAAGCGGCGGGTTCAATCCAATCGGTTAAAGGTAGACCACCCCTACCACCGCTAATATTCCAAATCGGCAAGGACAAGCAAGGCAACCCTATTTACGAAGAAATAGCAGTACGTTATGAGTTGCTGTTAAACGAGAATCTTAGCCGAGAGTCTCGTTATGCCACAATAGTTCACGAGTTAGCACATCTATATTGCGGCCATCTTGGAACGCCTAATACGAAATGGTGGCCAGACCGACGGGGGCTTTCTCATGTTGTTGTCGAATTCGAAGCCGAATCGGTAACTTACCTTGTATGTGAACGGTTAGGCATCGATAACCCATCGGTGGAATATCTTGCCAATTACGTAAAAACTCGCGAAGATGTCCCTTCGATTAGCCTTGAGTGTGTAATGAAGGCAGCAGGATTGATTGAGAGTATGGGCTGCGGGCGTTTGAAACCACGTAAGAAGAGAGAAGTATAGTGGCATCCAAGGATCGATGAAACGCAGCTTTCATTCTTTTTTAAGCATCCTCTTATTGAGTCTTCGCTAATTCCGCGCTGGTTTAGAATCCTCCATTTTCAAGATATCCGTTCTTCTTACGTTTTCCCTGCCACATGATGCCACCTTTTGCCTCCCTTCTTTGATTTCATCACCAACAGCCGCGTATTCTTTCACTTGATTCCTATCGGAATACCTATCTGGGGCACAGCCTCCTTTCCCTCTGTCACTGTCTGCCACGTTAAGTACGAGGCCTACTTAAGTGGGCTCGGCAGAGGAAAATGTCTGTGCCCGTCTGTGGCTGATTGAATAAAGGGAGCACGCAAAATGGAACATGCACTGACACGAAGTGAAGCTTGCGCCAAAAGGCAATTGGCGACCAGGTATGCCTGGAGCTTCATTGGTCACTGGTACAGGTGGGGTGGAGATGACCCTTCTGGCTTTGACTGTTCCGGGCTGGTTATCGAAATCCTCACGGCAGTCGGAGTCTTACCCAGGGGATACGACAACACGTCTGGTGGCCTTTACAAGCGATTCCAGAGTTACCATGTGCGCTTCCCGTTCGAGGGCTGCTTAGCCTTTTGGACTAACAAAGCAGGCAGAATCATCCATGTCGAGGAAAACATGGGGGTCACATCTTAATTATTAAGTATTCGCTTTCTGATCCTTTTCAATTGACGATTTAGCTTTCTATCCCCCTGGATCTCGGTGGCCACATGGGTATATCTTACTGT
>JAFDIC010000026.1 GCA_019308525.1 Deltaproteobacteria bacterium | reverse complement strand
CACTCCATATGACCTCACGCGCGCCATCCACCTTTCCGTGATTCCATATCGCATTATCTTTGGCGGATGAAATCCGGAATCCTGGGAGTACCTGCTACAGCCAAAACCCTACTCCTCTCCCATGGCAATATTGAAGATTTCCATGGGTGTCTTACCTGCCTTGCCTGCGATGTCTTTGAGCCGATCCTTCGCCCCTGCCTTTATGCCTTTCTCCTTGAGTCTCGCGATGGCATCATCCAGAGATATGCCGGCCGCGCCACATATCTCTTCGAGGCTCTTTCTTCCCATGCCCGAGCCCTGACCTACCTTGAGGGACTCTTTAGGTTTTACACCCCCGGCCTTTATTGCCTCATATAGTTGATTCGGGGATACCCTGTTCTCCTTTGAGATGTCCTTGATGGTCATTTCCAGATCTCTCACCCTGTACCCCCTGGATTTGAGGGCAGCAAGCACATTGTCCAGGGGCACTCCGGTCTTTTGCGCAAACTCGCCAAGGGTCAGTAGTTCTCCCTGGGCGATGGGTGTTTGGACTTTACTCTCTTCCCAGCTTGCCTTGAAATACTCCCCTAGTTCCATGGTACTGCTGAAGGGGGGGATATCCCAGAGGGTCCCCAGGAAGACAAAAAGGCATAGCAAGGTCGCACCGGCCATCTCCCATCTCAAGTTTATCGCCCTTCTGACCTTGCTCCAGATAAAGTTCCAGAACATCCTCCAGTTGTAGTACAGGTGGATGCCCACGATGATCAGCAGCACGTAGCCGAAAATAGTATGTATGGCCCCCCATTCTCCCTTGCTGAGGCCCCAGACGTTCCAGTTGGTCCAGTTGGCTATCCTCCCCGGCGGCGCGATATAGAGTATGATGCCCGAGACCGTGTCAACGATAAATGATATGGTCACCACAAAGGTGGTCCAACCCCTCCAGCTAAACCCTCCGTTTCTGTTTGCCATTGTTACCTCCTTCAAAGAATTTTTACCTCCCAGACTAGCTGCCTGGCAAGAGATGTGCCATGAAACACCAATATCATGTAACCTGTTGATTCCATAGCGGTGTTTAGATCTACAACCTCTGGTGAAAAGATTTCTATTGCTATCTCCAACCCAAGCCGGATAAAATGTATCCGATTCTCATGAACCATATGGATATAAAGTATCCATGTGGATAGGAATTGACCAGGGTCCAGGGAAACCAATAAGGGCCAATAGCCTGAAAATATTATAGAAATCTGCGTTTTTTCAGGAATCGGGCAGGAGACCTGGTCATGGTACGATCTTTGCGTACTGGATAATAGGTTCCTTGGCCTCGGTATAGAAAGGCCCGATCTGCTCATCGCCGCCAGGAGGTGGCTCCTACAGGGCACCAGCAGGTCTCTTCATGTAGGAGCAGGCTTTGCCTGCGATATCCGATCGCTTCGCAATGATGATCATTATATCACGAGAACAGGGTCTCTATTCTCCCATGTAGGAGAAAGGTCCTCCTTGCGATGAGGGGTTCAGGGTTCAAGCTTGGTACATTGTTGATTGTTTGTTGCTCGTAACTCGTAACCTGTCACTCGTAACTCTCTTCGGGGTGGGGCCAGCGGGTTTCAGCCCCACAGTTGGGAGAGAATTTCGTTGATCGCACCCTATTATTAGACAAGGCCAGCCCTTTAGAATGCACGGAGCAAAGGCAATAAACAGGAGATACTGGGTGGGCATCCCCCCATGGATCATTATTGGATCTGCCGTCATCCTGTTTCTCATATTCATATTCTGGACAGCAGAAAACATCAATAAACAAAGGGAAGGTATGAGCCTCCTCCTCCTTGAGAAGGGAGCAGCCCTCATACGCTCCTTTGAAGCCGGTGCCAGGACAGGTATGATGGGAATGATGGGGAGGATGATGGAGATGCATGGCCGGGGTTTCCGGCTCCAGCGATTGTTGACGGAGACCGCTCAGCAGCCTGACATCGTTTACATAATCGTGACAGATCAACAAGGAAAAATCCTGGCCCACAGTGATTCTTCCATGATAGGTGAAGAATATGGAAAAGGCTTGGACCTCAGAGTGATTTCCCGGTCCCTGGAGGAAAACTGGCGCCTGGTCCCCAATCCAAATGGACCGGACATATTTGAGGTCTATAGGCGATTCTCGCCCCATCAGCCCCATTTGATGAGACCCATGGGGAGGATGATGCTTGGCATTCAACGCTCCCCGAAAACAGTCCCTCCTCAGCGGGAGCTCGAACCAGGCCAAATCATCTTTGTGGGGCTGGACATGGGCCCGGTCGAACAGGCGATCAGAGAAGACACACGCCATACGATCATCATGGCCCTCATCCTGCTCCTTATAGGGGTGGCGGGTATCTTTTCTCTCTTTCTGGCCCAGGCTTACCGCTCAGCAAAAAGCTCCTTGACCCGCATCAAGGCCTTTTCAGACAACGTGGTTGAAAACATGCCCATTGGCCTTATCGCAACAGATGCGGATGGAAGGATTGCCTCTTTCAACCACGAGGCTGAGGCCGTATTAAGGACACCGGCCGGGGACATACTTGGGAAAAAGATCGGGGAAGAATTGCCACCCCAGTTCCTGGATCTCCTGGCCGACGCGGAAAAGAGCGGGGGCGTCATCCAAAAAGAGACGGAAATCTCTCTCGGCGACTCAAGGAAGATCCCCCTTGACGTGAGCGTGTCTCCCCTGGAGAGTGAAGACGGTCTGGCCTTGGGAAGTATCATGCTTTTCAGGGACCTGACCGAGATCAGGGCCTTGAAGAAGGAGGTCGAGACCAGCCAGCGCCTCGCCTCCCTTGGGAGACTGGCCGCTGGAGTTGCTCATGAGATCCGCAACCCTCTCAGTTCAATCAAGGGGTTTGCCACCTATTTCAAGGAACGGTACAAGGATAACCCGGAAGATCGCAATACTGCCCAGATCATGGTACAGGAGGTTGAAAGACTCAACAGGGTCATCGGGGAGCTGCTGGAATTTGCGCGGCCGGTGAAGATGCAGAAGAGAAAAATCTTGCTCCAGACCTTTATAAGACATTCTTTGAAGATGGTGGAGCGACAGGCCCATGAAAAAGGCATCCGGATCGAGATGGACCTCGTCGATAGTGTCAAGGAGATATTCCTCGACCCTGACAGGATCAACCAGGTCCTGCTCAACCTCTACCTGAATGCCTTTGACGCCATGGAAAGGGGAGGGGTTCTGAAGGTAAGCCTCTGCGGAGACAGCGATGCTGGAGTGGTGAGCATTTCAATTGCTGACACGGGAAAGGGGATAAGCAAGGAAGACCTTGCCCATGTATTCGACCCCTACTTCACAACAAAACAGAGCGGCACTGGACTTGGCCTTGCGATCGTTCACAGGATCATAGAGTCCCATGGCGGCGAGGTAAAGGTTGAGAGCCAGGTAGGGGTGGGAACCACGATTACCGTATCCCTCCCCGTGGGAGCGAGTCAAAAAAAGGATCTATGAGGAGAACACCAGAAAATGCCTGAAAAAAACACCATTCTCGTGGTAGATGACGATCCTGCGCACCGCACCATGTTACGGACCCTCCTGACCGGTTGGCACTACCGGGTGACGGAGGCCGATGACGGGAGCACGGCGATGGAACGGGTGCGTGAACAGGCCTTCGACCTCATCCTGATGGATATCCGTATGATAAAGGTCTCGGGTCTTCAGGCCCTTGCAGAGATCAAGGCCTTTAACCCGGCAATACCCGTTATTATCATGACCGCATATTCTTCCGTTGAGACGGCGGTAGAAGCTCTTAAGAAGGGCGCCTATGATTACCTGACAAAGCCCCTTGATTTTGATGAGCTGCGTCTCATCATAGACAGGGCCATGGACCACCGGAAACTCAAGGAGGAAAACCGCCTCCTCAGGGAAAGCCTCGGGAGCCATTTCGACCAGCAGAATATTATCGGGCGCAGCGCCGCCATGAGCAGCCTGCTGGAGACGGTTGCCCAGGTGGCTCCGACAGAGGCAACGGTCCTGCTGAAGGGAGAATCAGGTACAGGAAAAGAGTTGATCGCAGGCGCGATCCACTTCAATAGCCTTAGAAAAGACGGTCCCTTTGTGAAGATCAACTGTGCGGCCATTACCGAGACCCTCCTCGAGTCAGAGCTCTTCGGGCATGAAAAAGGCGCCTTCACCGGGGCCCACAGAAGAAAAGAAGGGCGATTTGTCCAGGCCCACGGGGGGACGCTGTTTCTGGATGAAATCAGTGAGATGTCACTCTCCATGCAGGTCAAACTGCTCCGCATCATCCAGGAGAGGGAACTAACCCGCGTAGGAGGAGAGGACGTAATCAAGGTCGATGTCCGGATCATAGCCGCAACCAACAAGGACCTGCTGGAGGAAATGGCGACAGGCCGGTTCAGGGAAGATCTCTACTATCGCTTGAATGTGGTCACCCTTACCGTGCCACCCCTGAGGGAAAGGAAAGAAGATATCCCCTTGCTGGCGCAGCACTTCCTGCACATGTTTGCTGAAAGAAACCGAAAACACATCAAGGGCTTCACTCCCCAGGCCATGGACTGGCTCCTCAAGTACGATTGGCCTGGAAACGTAAGGGAGCTGATGAATGCCGTAGAAAGAGGCGTTGTCCTTTCCCGCTCTGATTACCTGGACATTCAAGACCTCCCCCTGGATATCCAGAACCGAACACAAGATACCCCTATTCACGAAGACATCCTGCTAGGTGATCTCCCTCTTGAAGAGGTCGAGAAGGCCAGCATACTGAAGACCCTTGAACTTGCAAAGGGCAACAAGAGCGAGGCCGCAAGGAGGCTGGGTATCACAAGGAGGACGCTTCACAAAAAGCTCAAGAAATACGGCGTCATGTAGGCCCCGCCATGGGCAGGGAAATGTTCTTGGCGCGGGTTGCACGGATGGCACGGCTATTCTTGGCAATCAAGGTGCCTTGATTGCCAAAACATGTCTCTATCATCCGTGCCATAGATCCTGCCTCATTTCATCCTGGAAACAGACGCCTTTCTCGTGTATGGTGGATGTGACACCTTGAGGAATAGGGCAAGTGCAAGAAGACAACTTACCAGAGAAGGCTAGGCTACTTGAAAGACTGAGAGATGGCGGCTTCAATGTGCCGGATTTCGTCTATCTATCTGCCGCCGACTTCTGCAACGAGAATTTCGGCGAGCTCGAAGACTTCCTAAACAGACACTCCGATAGTTACAAGGTCATAGCTCGTAGCGCTCATCCCCACGAAGAGTTTTACAAGGGTGGAACCTTTGATTCCTTGGAGACCTATGCCGACCTGGCTGGAATCAAGTACGCCAGGGAAAAGATAATCCATCTTGCCAAGACCGCGCGCGGGCTTACCATCCTTCGACAACAGAGGTTCAACAACGCCCCGGAAATTGACCCCGATGAAATGGGGATCATTGTGATGCAGTTCATCGAAGGGGACAACGTCATGGCCAAGTTGCTGGGAGATCACTGGGAATTTGGCTATTGCAAAAGAGACAGGGCAACAAAGTTCTATAATGATCCTTTCATCACCTATACGCCCCACGACCGCAAATTGCTTGAGCTCTCCATCCGCATACAGGGGCACCTGGGTTTCAGGTGCGAAATAGAATTTCTCATCTGTGAAGAGGGCGAGATCTTCGTCGTCCAGGCCAAGGATATCTCCAACGTTGAGACCCTCGAAATCATAAGGTCAATCAAGCTGGACGGGGTAAAGAGGATAAGAAAGAGACGCAACTACCGTGAACGCACCATCTATGTCATGGACCAGCAAAACCTCTATATGAAGGTAATAGACAAGTGTGAAAACCTGGTCCATGGCTGGGAAGACCCGAGGCCGGAGCTGGAAGACATCATCCGTATTGTTTCCTCCTATGAGACGGAACTGGAAGATTTCGCATTGAAACATGAAAGGTTCGCCGTCCTTGGACTGTCCATTAACGTACCTGATGACCTCTATCAAATCGCCAATCACTACCTGGACAATGCTCCCGAGCTGCAAAAGGAACTCTCCAAGGCACTTCGAAAAAACACTTACAAGAGGGACTATTTCCTGGCGGAGGCCGATACCCTGATATCCAAGGACAAGATTCGGCTTAACCTGGGGGGCCATGAGGCTTACGGGATTGCAACTGTCCGAAACCCGCTGTGGTCCGTCTACTGGCGTGCTGAAAGGGATGAAACAGTCGTAAAGAAGCTCAGGCGCCTAGGATTCAAGACCGGAGACACCGTCGCTATTGTGCTGGACGAAGAGGAAAGGCCTACTCTCTATCGACTATAGAAAAGGCGATTGCCGGCATGGGACCATCGGATCGGAGAGCCCTATGCCGACAACCGCAGCGATTATCTCTTATTCCTACCTATTCTTCTCTTAGCGTGATCCCCGGGAGATATTTTTCACCCCCATTATTTCCTTGACATCAACCGGGGAAAGAGGCACGGAATATAGGAAAACTTCAAGATAACCTCCGCAGGATGGGATAATAATACTGTCGATTGATACAAGTAAAAGGTCTCGGTTTCGATCCTGGCCTCCGGCCTAGGACCTACCCGGAAAGAGTGTAGGGACCCCGCAAGCCGGAGCGAATGCTGCAATAGAGAGGACCGCAATGGAAGAAATCATTACCGTTTCAGATATCATGGTGCCCTTGGAGGAATACGCCACGGTCAGCGAAGAGGACACCCTTTACGAGGCCGTTATGGAACTTGAAAGGGCGCAGGAAGAGCTGGACCGCAAGCGCTACCATTATCTTCACAGGGCCATCCTGGTGTACGACAAGGATGGAAAGATCGTCGGCAAGATCAGCCAGCTCGATGTCCTGAAGGCCCTCGAGCCCAAGTACCAGGAAATGGGTGACATGAGGACCCTGTCCCGGGCTGGATTCAGTCCCCAGTTCCTCAAGTCAATGATGGAACAATTCCATCTATGTGAAAGCTCCTTCACTGAAATGTGTTGTAGGGCCGCGGTAATGAAGGTCAAGGAGTTCATGTACACGCCGACCGAGGGGGAATACGTGGAGGAAGATGCAACCCTCTGTGAAGCGATACACCGGTTGGTAATGGGACAGCACCAGTCACTCCTCGTCACAAGGGCCGGAGACATCGTCGGCATCCTCAGGCTCACGGATGTGTTCAAGGAGATCTTTCAGACAATGAAAAGGCGCTGCGAGGAGCCTGGATCGGGTTAGGCCGCGAGGCTGCCATATTGTCCCCCGCCGGTCCATCGCCAGGGGCCCTGGAGATTTATCAACGGGCTTTCTCCCCGCCTTCTATGCCTCTCTTGCCTTCATAGTCCCTTGCAGCCGCCTTCAGGGTCTGTGCCGCAAGGTCCGCCAAGTGCCTATCCTCGGCAGGAATCGAGCCCATCCTTTCAATGATGTCATCTCCTGTTACCCGTGAGATTTCGCCCGGGGACCTGCCTATGGCGATCTCCGCAGCAAAGGAAGCGCAGACAGAGCTTGAGCCACATCCATCCGAAAGATAACGGGCCTCCTTGACCCTATCACCTTCAAACTTCAGTGATATCTCCATGGAATCGCCACATATCCCCATCAAGCATGCGTACCCATCAGGCTCTTCCAGTCTGTCCATGAACAATGGTGCCTTCCACCGCTCATAGGCGGTCTTACCAAAGGCCTGCTCCATTTCCCTCTGAATCCCGGCCAGGATGTCATTGATAAACAACTCCGTTTCCCTGTCCATGATCTGCCTGCCTCCGTGGGAGATTCTCTACTAATTTACGGCTTTGCAATTCAGCATCCATACCTTTGATCGGTGAAGGAAAAGGTTTGAGTTGACTAGGACACCGTATATATAATACAAAATTTATGATGTCTCAGCTTTTTTCAAGAATTTTCGACACCCTGATTATGATGGATCCATTCAGCGCTATCTATCTCCACGCGGAGGAGCTTCAGGCCGGCTATGGATCATAGGTTCAATGCTGCAATCGTGGGGGCAGGGAACGCCGGGCTGGCAATAATCAACATGCTGACGGCCAAGCAACACCGCCCCTTGCAAATAAACCTTCTGGGGGTAGCGGATATTGACCCTAATGCCCCTGGCATGCGGCGGGCCAGGCAGTTGGGCTTATTTACCACTACCGACTACCGCGAGCTTTTCTCCCTGAAAGACCTCAATCTCATAATGGAGCTTACGGGGGACCCAGGTACCAGCGCAGCCATTCTTCAGGAAAAGCCTTCCCATGTCCACTTCATGGACCATACAGTGTCAAAGCTCTTTTGGGACATCACCCATCTTCAACAGGAAAAATTGATACCGGAGAGTGAGGCAAAGGCCCAGATAAAGGCGGTATCGAGGCTTTTCATGGACATGCTCAACGTGGAGGAGGAAAAGCTCCGTGCCGAGAAAGAGGCCGAAGCCCGGATCAAGGCTGAACGGGACAATACCGAAAGGATCCTCAACGGCCTTGTGGAGGCAGTCCTTGTGGTTGACAAAGACTATCATATCGAAAGCTCCAATAAGACTTTTTTCGATCTCTTTGGGAGTGGCCTTGAAACCGTAACAGGCAAACACTGCTACGAGATAATCTTTGATCGTAAAGACCCCTGTGAACCTTCTTTCTGCCCCGTTATGGAATTGGGTCGCGATCCCCGCAGGATAGTCCGCAAGGAATTGATGTTCAGCCGAAACGGTGAAGAAAGATACTACGAGGCCAATTACAGCGCGCTCAGGGACGACCGTGGGGAATACACGAGATGCATCGTGAGCATGAACGATATCACCCACAGGAAGAGGCTTGAACTTGACCTGGAGAACTCCCAGAAGAAATACAGGAACCTTTTTCAGGCCGCCCGAGACGGTATAGTGCTCTTCGACCTGGAGGGAAAGATAATTGAGACCAATCTCACACTCCGCCAGATGTTGGGTTACTCCATGAAGGAATTCGAGGGCATGAGGATTGCCCAGCTAGCCACGAGCACCTCCAGCGAGATCCTGTCTGATTTCCTTGGAGACCTTGAAATCATGGGGTCCGTATGCGTGGAGATGGATTTCGTGAAAAGAAACGGCGACCCCCTGCCTGTAGAGGTCAGTATAAGCTGGCTCGAGGAGGAGAAACTATTCCAGGGCATAATCAGGGATATCTCAGTCAGGAAGAAACTGGAAGAGTCACGGAAGCTTTACTCCGAGCGCCTAGAGAAGGAGGTGGAGGAGAGGACAAGGGAGTTGAAGGCATCTCAACAAGAGACCCTCAGGCAAAAAAAATACGCAGAGGGAATCATCTATGGCTCTCCCATTCCCATGTTCGTGCTTGACCGTAGCCACAAGATCACTTACTGGAACAAGGCGCTCGAAAAACTGACCAATTTCAGCAGCGAGGAGATGATTGGAACAGACAACCAGTGGAAGCCCTTTTATGCTTACAAAAGACCCCTCCTTGCAGACCTCATAATCGACAATGACATCGAGATGATCCATAAGCTTTATGAACGCATGAACTTGCGAAAGTCTACAATGGTGGAGGGGGCGTACGAGGCCGAACATTACTTCGAGCACCTCGGGGAAGGGGGCACCTACCTTTACTTCAACGCTGCTCCAATCAGAGATGATTCCGGCCGAATCCAGGGAGCCATAGTCACCTACCAGGACTTCACAGAGCGCGTGAGGATGACGCAGGAACTGAAGAGGCGCGAGGCCTTTGTCCAAAACCTTATCCAGAATTCCATCGATGGTATCATTGCTACTGATGCAGAAGGCAAGATCGTTATCTTCAATAGGGCCGCAGAGGAACTCCTCGGCTATTCCCCTGAATCCATCACCGGGAAAATGAAATACCAGGAGATCCTATCCAAGGAAACCGTCAAGAATATCAGGAAGGCGTTTTACAGCGATGCCTTTGGTCCCAGGGGAAAGATCATTAATATGCAAATGGAATTCATTGACAGAGCAGGCAACTCCATACCAGTCAGGCTGTCTGGAACATTACTCTACGAGGGCGGCAAAGAAGTGGGCAGCGTGGTCTCCATTCAGGATCTAAGAGAAATTCTCAAGCTCCAAAAGGAAAAAGAGCAGGCCGAAAGGATGGCGGCCATAGGACAGACCGTTGCAGGTCTTGCCCACTATATCAAAAACATACTCAACGGGTTGAAAGGCGGCGCCTATGTTATCAACTCGGGAATGAAAAAGAAGGACTTGGACCTGGTGGCCAATGGATGGCGGATCGTTGAGAAGAACATTGATCAGATATCCCACATAGTCATGGACATGCTTGTCTACTCCAAGGACAGACAACCAGAATATGAAATGGTGGACCCCAACGAACTGGTACTGGACGTCATAGAACTCATGACAGAGCGTGCAAAGTCCGTGGGCGTGGCCCTGATTCCTGATCTCATGGACGGTCTTGAACCTGTTTGCATGGACAGGACCGCAATTCACAGGTGCTTGCTGAACCTTATCAGCAACGCCATAGACGCCTGTACCATGGAAGGCATTATGTCGGGAGAAGGAAAGGTGATTGTTAAGACTGACAAGCCCGAAGGCTGGGCGGTACGGTTTAAGGTCCAGGACAACGGGATTGGCATGGATGAAAAGGTGAAGCAAAAGCTCTTTACGGGCTTTTTCAGCACCAAGGGGAGCAAGGGAACAGGGCTGGGCCTTCCGGTTACCCAGAAGATCGTAAAAGAGCATAGGGGTGAACTCAAGTTTGAGTCCGAGGTGGGAAAGGGCACTACCTTTTACCTCTCGCTACCTGAAATCCAACAAGATTCGTCAGAGCGCCCATAGCGCCTCAAAGCCCGGTGGGCCAAAGCAAGCAGGGCTTTGCGGAACCCTCGCCAAGACTTGATGAATGGTAATGCAGAACTCTGGGAGACTTCCGAAAGCCAGACAAGCCATCAGGCAAGTCACTTTTTCGTTTACTTTTGGACGGAGGCCACAGGGTGGTAGATTTTGAAACACTCAATGGCGGAAATCTGGTTCATCGACAAACTCAACATCCCCCCTTCAAGGATGTCAAGAATCTGGCTGCTACTCTTGCGGCCTTTTGCAGGGCCAGATCTTCTATCGTACCAAAGGAAAGCGCGCCTGTAGGACATGTAGCCACACAGATCGGTTCCTTGCCGTCCTCCAAACGGTCTAGGCACAAACTACACTTCTGCATTTTACCGTTCGCACCAAATGCCGGAATGCCGAAGGGGCATGCCAAGAAACAAGATCGACAACCAATGCACATATCTTGATTCACTGTGACGATGCCTTCTTCGCTCTTGGATATCGCTCCGCTCGGACAAACCCTCTCACATGCCGGATCCCCGCAATGCATGCAAGACATTGAGATAGCTCTCGTAATAACATGGGGGTATTCTCCGTGCCAAAGGCTCGTAACTCTCCTCCATCGCACTCCCAGTTCGATACCGTGCCAACTCTTACAGGCTACTTCGCAGGCATTGCACTGCACACACCGATTGGGGGAAAAATCAAACCCGTATTGCTTTTTCCTCATTTCCGAGTCTCCAATTATTCGCTGCTGTGACTCTTGCACGTTTCCTTTTGGAAGCTCTCGGCACAAAATCATTCGTCTTCGTCAATTTTCCTTACCTCCACGAGAGTTTGGCTGGACATTGCCGTAACTAGGGGGTCAAATGCCTTTTTGGGGTCCACGCAATACATGTTGTTTGTGTTTGCCCCTCCGTCCAGTACGGGGTATCCTGGCAGACCTAACTGTTTGCATCCCTGCCACCATCCGTGGAGGGCCATGACCGTATCCGGTCGTATTCCTGGAGTGATCTCGGCCTTGAGTCTTATGGAGCCATGGGGAGACTCCACCATTACCCAGTCACCATCATTGACGCCCCGCTCTCCAGCAGTCTTGGGATGAATTTGGACCGTAGGAAAGGGAACAATCTCTCTGAGATAGGGCACGTTTCTCAACCACGATGCCGTGTAAACCTTGGAGGTATGAAAATCAGAGAAGATCAAGGGATACCTGCCCAATAGCTCTGGGGTTCCTGTCATACTCTCAGGAGGCTCCTTCCATTCCGGGAGAGGACTGTACCCATATTCCTCGAAAATTCTGTTGTAAATGGCCACCTTGCCATCAGGCAGGTAGAGATCTTTGGAAAAACCAAAGGTTTTCCCTGAAAAAATCTTCTCATATTTTTCGTACTCCATCGATTTCACTGGAAACACAATTCCTGTCGGGTGGGATCGGAGTTCATCAATTGTCATACCAAGCGGCTCCAGTTGCTCGTTCATACAGTCCTCCATGCTGCCTTCCCAGAAATCCTTCCCGTATCCCATCCTTACTGCCAAGTCCAGCAAAAATTCGTACATTGATTTGTAATCACCGAGTGGCTCAATGACTTTGTTGCGAGCCATAATCCAGTTTTGCGTAAATTCAAAAGGGTGATCCGTTTCATAAGGGGTGGCTACAGGGATGACTACATCTGCATAATCCATCTCGGCGGTGCGAGTGACATCTATGACAATAAAAAAATCAACCTTTCCTAAGGCCTCGACCACTCTTTTTGACCCCCTGGTACTGACAGTTGGTTGCGTCCCCGGTGCCATGATAGTCCTTACAGGGTAAGGTTCCTCCGTGAGTACACTCTCGAAAATCCTATAATAGGCTGATGATGTCCCTTCGAGAAAGGGCTGGAAGGGCTTAGGAAACTCAGGTGCTACCAGTTTCTCTACCCACTCCGGGGTGTATCTGTCCTTGAGGTGGACGCTTCTAGGCGTAGGCATGGTACTGCCCATCGTAGCAATATTTCCGCCCGGCCTATCGAGGTGACCTGTGATGGCAATCAAAATTGCAATTGCACGAACCGCGTCACTGGCTGACGGTGCATGTTCCAGGCCATTGCCAGGATCTATAGCAGCCCTCTTCGTGGTTGCATAGAGTCTGGAGACCTCTCTGATTTGCTCCGCCTGAAGCCCCGTAATCGGTTCGGCCCATTCCGGGGTGTACCTCTCGATGTGTCTTTCGAGTTCGTCAAACCCATAACACCATCGGGAAACAAACTCCAAATCGTAAAGCTCCTCGCGTACCACAACATGTAGCATGGCCAGGGCCAAGGCAGCGTCGGTGCCAGGTCTTATGGGAACCCAGATATCAGCAAGGGCCGCATCGGGTTCCATGGCCGGCTTTATGGAGATTATCCTTGCCCCCCTCTCTTTTGCCTCCACCAGTGCTATTGCACTTCCCTTGCTAGATCCTGAAAAAATGGGTTGCTTCCCCCATATCAGGATAAGATCACTGTTTTCATATTCTGCGGCGGGTCTAGGAATTCCAATAGTGTAGGCAAAGGAGAAGGCGTTCTGCATGGCACATATCCCGCTGTGCCCGTAATTCGGGCTTCCATGGACCGTAAGAAACCTGTACAGATACTCGCTGTAGCTCCTCCTTGCAGGTGAAAGAATCGCAAGTGATTCGGGTCCATACTCTGCTTTCTGTGCAGTGAGTTTTTCGGCGATGAAATCAAGGGCTTCATCCCATGTGACCTTCTTGAATTTGCCTTTCCCTCTTTCTCCTGCCCTAATAAGTGGATATTTCAGTCGCTCAGGTGAATAGACCCACTGCGGGGCAGCATGGGCCTTGGCGCAATTTCTGCCTCGATTCAGGGGACATTCTTCCATCCCTTCTATACCAGCAAATGTCCCGTTCCTCACATGAGCATATATCCCGCACCCCGCACTTGGACCGCACATCGCACAGAAAGTTGGTATCCTCTTCTCAATAGTTTCCAAGCCCTTCATCTTTTTCCTCACAAGAAACCCTGTCATTGGACAAGAGTCTTGCCCTTGTTCCCCTCTTGATGCTCTCCTCTTCTGATCGGCTCCTCTCCTCCCAAGTCTACCTCTTGCATACATGCTTTGCCTTGTCAATTCAAAAACAATTAGTTAATATGACTTATTTTCTCGTGTTTCAACATCCCATGTCGGGCTGACCGTGGAAATGAACTCCCGAGGAAAGGGTGACTTTGCCCCTTTGCAGGCGCGTGTTCTTCATGCAGATCCACATCCTATCGGGAGGGAGCCCGCGATCTCTTTTGGCTACAAAGGGCCTATCTCTTGCGCGGGCCATTTGAACTCTTGCTGGGCTACGAATCAGCCTTTTAGCGATCTGATTTTCTTGTGTCTGGTTTTGGATAAGGCCATGGAGATTTCAGCAATTCACGTATGTCCTGTGAGGGGCTTGAGCACCCTCGACCCCCCGGATCCCAGACGTATGGGAGAAGCGGCCCGGGCAGCTAAAAACCTGGGGCTGAAGAAACTATTGGTCCCTGTCCTGGAAGAATCTCTCCTCAGAATCACTCGGGAAAAGGTTCGGTTCCTCGACGGCCTGGTTGAGGCCATGGATCAAATGGCAAGCGTCCCCATGGAGGCCTGGCTGGTCGCTCCCGCCCAGAAGATCCTGGGGCTTTACTGGATTCCTCCCTATCTGGCAGGGGCGACCCCGGATCCCGGTGCAAGACCGGCCTTCGTGGATGGAAAGGTCAGGAATCTTCGACCTTATCGGTGGTGGACCGATCCCTCCATCATGGAAAAAAGACTGGCGGTCTTTCGCGAACTTCTCCTTGCCCTTAAGGCCCATCCCGCCATCAGGGGATATATCCTCATGGACAGGGAGTTGGAGTGGGCCCGACCCGATGCGGAGGTAGCCGATCTGCTCCTGAAGTCCTATATCGGAGAGGTACGCGAACAGGCGGAAGATATCCCCATTTACCTGGGACTCGGGTGGAAGGAGCTTCTGGAACCCGGTTTGTCCCTGGAGGCCGCAGGCCAGGTCAACGGTATAAAGATGAACGGCCTAGACGAGGAGCCGGTGGGGATAGATATCCCGGGCCACCCGGCTGGAGAAATGTTCTTGACCGCATATATCGGGGCCTTGAGCCACTGGCTTTTCAACAAACCTGTTGAAATAGTTTCCGGCTGGCATCTCACGAAAGGGAAAATCGATAGGGACCACCTTCTGGAGCTTCTCCCCGGGCTACTTTCCGGCAGGGGAATCTCCGGGGTGATCTGGCCCAGCCTGATAGATCCCGAGCCGTCGCTCGCTGATTTTCCTCCCTGGTTCCTGGAGCCTGAAATGAAAGAGATCTCCCTGCTTGACTCCGGGGCTGAACCCAAGGACGGCGCGGAAGCCTTGCTCAAAGTATTTCGCTCCTGTACACCAGAGGCCAACTCTCTGGATTTCGTAGATATCAGCGGTAAGGAATATGCGGAAGATCCAGACACTCACTTTAAAAGGTTATGGAATCATTTCAGGGAATCCGCTGATCCCTGAGTCAGCTTTTTCCCCTGGTTCCATTAGGCTTGATGCAAGAGGAGGACACTAATGCGCGTGGGTTTTATCTCTACATTTCCCCCAATTGAGTGCGGAATAGCCACATACACCAAGTATCTCAGTGAAGGCCTGCGGGAAAAACACGTTGATGTTTATGTGGTTTCACACCTGGGCGGTTCCGGCCCCCAAGTCTTCCCCTGCTTTGACTACGAAGACGGCGACCTGGCCGAAAGGGCCTTTTCCATGATGGTGCGCTTTACGCCCGACGTGGTGCACATCCAGCACGAGTTTAACCTGTTCGGAAAATACCACGGTGTCTCGGTCATACCCCTCATAATTCAGTTTCGGCTCATCGGCATACCGGTGGTGACAACCCTCCACACGGTTTACGCAGACATGACCGAAAGCCAACTTGTAATCCTTGAATCCATCTTTGCAAATTCCGAGCGCATCATAATACACGAGCCTTACCAGGGAGAGGTACTGCAAAAGGTGATGGATAAGAACCTGGTCGCCAAGATCCGGGTCATCCCCCATGGTGCCCGTGAAGTTAAGCCGGTTCCCGCTGCCAAGGAGATCCTTGGTCTGCCTGAAGACAAAAAGATCATTTTGCTTATTGGGTATTTCAGGCCTTCAAAAAACTTCGAGCTGGTCGTGGACATATTCCCGGAAATCCTCGAACTTTATCCGGATGCCCTCCTCGTAGTTGCCGGAAAGATCAGGGGTAAAGAATACAGGGACTACCGGAACATGCTGTTCCGCAAGATAGCCGACTCACCAAAATCCGATAGTATCTATCTCATCAGGGGGCAATTGCCCCAGGATGTATTTGACACCATAATCTCGGCAGCCGACGTGGTGGTTCTACCCTACAAGATCTCCTCCCAGAGTGGCATCCTTGCCCATTGCCTTGCCTTTGGCAAGCCCATTGTCACAAGCAGCACGCAGGCCATGAAAGAGGCACTGGAGAAATCCCGGGCAGGTCTCACATGCGATAACACCTCTCAGTTCGTGGAGAATATCGCCCGCATCCTCTCGAACAATGAAAAGGCAAGGGAATTGTCCCAAAACGCCTTGCGGTTTGTAAGGGAAGTGATCTCCTGGTCACGAGTGGCCGGGCAGCACCTGGAAATCTACAAGTCCTTGATGGATATACCTGAGGTCCAATCTCACGTCATAACAGTGGATTAGGGAGGTACTGAACCCGATGTTCGAACACCTTTACCCCTTTGAACGTTACCCTTCAAATCCCATATTAGACAGGGATGATATCCCCTATCCCTGCAACACGGTCTTCAATGCTGCTGCATGCAAGTTCAACGGCCGTTATGTACTGATCCTGAGGGTGGAGGACAGGACCGGCCACAGCCACTTGACCCTTGCCTATTCCGATGAGGGCTACAGGTTCACCATCGAAGCTTCCCCGTGGGTGACGCCTTCAACCGATCCCTATTACGAGGTATACGAGAGATACGGGATCGAAGACCCGAGGGTGACCAAGATCGGGGATGATTACTTCGTAGTTTACACCGCCTTCGGACCTTACGGCCCGAGGGTGGGGATCGGGCGCACCAGGGACTTCGTCCGGTTCGAGAGGGTCTCCCTTGCGACGGAAGTAGACAACAAGGATGCCGTGCTGTTCCCCGAGAAGATCAACGGGCAGTATGTCATGCTGGACCGGCCCGCTGGCATGGGGCAAAGGGAAGGCTCCATCTGGATCACCTATTCCCCGGACCTCATTTACTGGGGAAAGGCCCGGGCCATCCTGGCACCAGAACCCGGCTGGGGAAGCTCCAAGCTGGGGATCTCAACCCCGCCCATAAGGACCGAACATGGGTGGCTCTGCCTGTACCACGGGGTGCGGGATACTGCGGGCGGAAGGCTGTACAGGATTGGCGCCCTGCTCCTTGACCTGGAAGACCCTGAGAAGGTCTTGGGGTATACTCCTCACTTTATCTTTGATCCCAAGGAGATCTATGAACGCACAGGGGATGTGCCCAACGTGGTATTTCCCTGCGGCCTGGTACTTGAGGATGACGGCACTGTAAAGATGTATTATGGAGCGGCGGATACCTGCATCGGGTTGGCCGAGGCCAGTCTGGAAGACCTTATTGCCTGCTGCTCCAACAGCGGGAGTTAACCGAAGCCCCACTGTTGGCTAGATGGCAAAAACCATGTGCGTCTGATGCTTTTGGAAAAGCCCCAGAGCAAGTTGAGCTTCCGAAATCCCGCCATCGGGAGCGCGCAAGCCTTTCGGAACGAGGCGTATATAGAAGTACGCCGCAGTGACCAAAGGAGCAGCGCAACGCCACAGATGGGGGTTTTACGGTAAGCATCATTACTGAAAAGCCACCTCTCTCAGGATGCTGAAGTCATTCAAGGCCTTGCCTGACCCGACAGCCACGTCGGTTAGGGGGTCCTTTGTTATTATGATGGGCAGCTTTGTCTCCTCCCTCAACAGGACATCCAGGTTCTTCAGCAGAGAACCCCCGCCCGTAAGAACGATTCCCTTGTCAACCAGATCGGCGGCAAGCTCTGGAGGGATCTGCTCCAGGGCGATCCTGACGGTTCCGACAATAGTGTTCAATTGCTCTGAAATAGCCTGCCTTATTTCCTCGGAGTCTATGGTCAGGATCTTTGGGATGCCGCTTATCAAGTCCCTGCCCTTTACTTCGATTGTGTCAATCTGCTCCCCGGGGTAGGCGTTCCCTATGGCCGTCTTTATGATCTCAGCGGTCTGAGAACCAATCAGTAGATTGTAGCTTCTCTTGATATGTTGAAGGATCGCCTCGTCCATGTCATCTCCGGCGACCCTGACGGATTTGCTGTACACTATCCCTGCCATGGAGATCACGGCGACCTCTGTTGTCCCGCCCCCGATGTCCACGATCATGCTTGCGGTGGGTTCGGTGATGGGAAGACCGGCCCCTATGGCCGCGGCCATGGGTTCCTCTATGAAAAACACCTCCCTGGCCCCCGCGGATTCAGCAGACTCCCGAACGGCCCGCTTCTCCACAGAAGTTATGCCGCTGGGCACACCTATGATGATCCTCGGCCTTACCAGGGACCTCCTGTTGTGCACCTTCCTTATGAAGTACCTCAACATGGCCTCAGTGATCTCGAAGTCCGCAATCACCCCATCCTTCATAGGCCTTATGGCGACGATGTTCCCTGGGGTTCGGCCCAGCATCATCTTGGCCTCTTTCCCGACGGCCAGGACCTTGCTCTCGCCCTTGCCGTCCCTTTTCACGGCCACCACCGAGGGTTCATTCAACACAATACCCCTCCCCTTCACGTAGACCAGGGTGTTAGCAGTGCCCAGGTCAATGGCCAGGTCATGGGAAAACCTGCCCATAATGGAATCAAACAGAAACATGCCTTTCTACCTCCCGGCGCGGGTCTCCGAACTGGTCCCCGGATTCATAAGTTCGGTGACGAACCAAATAAGACCTCCGCCGACCTCAGTGGAAGCTCGCAGGCCCAGGTGCCGCCCCCTGCTGTGAGCACGGGCCGAACAGAGTAAGCAAGAATTTTCGGTGCGTCATCAGAGTGGCGTGTCAGATCATCTTGATACCGAAGCAGCTCGTGCCCTGATTATATGCAATAAATAACTATTTTCAAACATTTATTCTGCACGCCCAGCATTTAAGGCCTCCACCTGTCCCATAATCCCGGTTGACCCCTCTTCTGGATATCCACGTGCCGGGATTTTCCACGGTTCAAGAGTCCTTGACCGGAATCTTGATGGTGAACAGGGAGCCCTTTTCAGGCTGGCTCTCCACGGTGATCGTCCCCTTGTGTCTATCGATGATACCGTAAACCGTTGAGAGCCCGAGCCCCAGGCCGTCTCCTTCGGTCTTTGTCGTGTAGAATGGTTCGAAAATATGAGGGAGATCTTCCTTTGATATTCCGGACCCGGTGTCTGCAACCCTGATCTCCACGTATTTTTCTCTTGGATTAACGGTGCTTTCCAGGGTCAGTGTGCCCCCGGTCGGCATGGCATCAATAGCATTGAAAATGAGGTTGATGATACACTGCTGTATTTGATTCTGATCCCCCCAGATTGCAGGAATACCCTCCTGGAATCTCCCCTGGACCGTGATATTTTGAAGGTTGAGTCGATGTTGGCTCAAGAGAATACATCTTTGAAGAAGTTCGTTTACGTCAACTTTGCTGAACTCCATCTTCGATCTTCTGGAAAAGGCCAAAAGGCTTGAAACAATCCTTGAACACCTGCCCGTTTCTTCCTCGATGACCTTCAGGTACCGCCGGAACTTCTCAAGGTGTTGCGCTTCCAGGGGCCCCCTCTGAATGATTTTTGCCATGAGCCGGATATAGTTAAGGATTCCTGCAAGGGGGTTGTTGATCTCGTGGACCACGCTTGCAGCCAACCTTCCCAGGGACATCATCTTGTGCTGGTGAATGATACGGGCCTGGTCCGTAAACTGCTGTTCCAGTCTCCTGATTTCCCTCAAATCCCTGAAAAAGGCTACAATGCCCATCTCTTCTTCGCCGCTGCCCAGAACCGTTGCCGAAACTTGCACGGGTATCTTTTCCCCTGTCTTGCTGAGCAAGTGGGTCTCGTACAGGTAGAGTCTGTTTCTACCCCCGTGCTCTTCAGAGTACAGGTCATTCCTTATCCTCTCACCGGAGCCGACCGGGAATAGCTGGTCAAAAAAGGCCTTCTTCAATACTTCACTCTTGGGATAGCCAAGCATCTTTTCCAGGCTCCTGTTGAAAATCATGATTCTTCCCTCTTTGTCACAACCGAGTATTCCGTCAATGGAGCTCTCGATGAGGTCGTTTTGGAAATCGAAGGCCCTTGCCAATTCTTCGGCGGTCTCCATCAACCTGTTCTCCAGGATCTCTGCGTATTCACGCAGTTCCTTCTGCCTCCGGTACCGATCCTTGGCCCTCTCCAGGGCAATAAGCAGGGCCTCGTTCTTTATGGGTTTGGTAATGTAATCAGAGGCATCCAGTCGCAAGGCCCTAACGGCGGTATCCATATC
>JAFDIC010000025.1 GCA_019308525.1 Deltaproteobacteria bacterium | reverse complement strand
TGGAGAGGATTCGCAAGGGACAGTATGAGGCCCTCAAGCATGAAATAACCGATCCGGAGAGGCACCCTGACGTAGGAGAGCCGAAGCTTCATCCCCGTGCCGGGGCGACCGTGATCGGGGCCCGCAAGTTTTTGATCGCCTTCAACGTAAACCTGGATACCCCTGACATAAATGTAGCCAAGAAGATAGCCAACGCAGTGAGGGCATCGAGCGGGGGACTGGGGTACGTCAAGGGTATAGGCCTGGGCCTGGAGAGCAAGGGAATCACCCAGGTAAGCATGAATATTACCGACTACGAAAGGAACGCCCTCTACCGGGTCGTTGAACTGATTAGACTTGAGGCCAGGAGATGGGGGGCCTCGATCATAGGGACAGAGGTATACGGGATGATTCCTGCCGGCGCACTGGTTGACAGCATCGCCTACTATTTGCAGATAGAGGGCTTTGATTCAAGACAGGTCATTGAATTGGCATTGCTGGATAGACTGGGTGAAGAGCAGTGAGTGCCAGGTTTGGGGCGGTTATGAAATTTGCGGAGCTATCCCTTGAGAAAATCTTGAAAGAACTGGGGGCCCCCTCGGCCGCGCCGGGCGGTGGTAGTGCTGCGGCCCTGGCAGGAGCAATTGGTGCTTCACTCTGTTCAATGGTTGCCGGGCTGACGCTCAAAAATGAAAAATACAGGGATTCCTGGAAGGATATGGAATCTATCCGGAGGACTTCGCAAGAAGCCATCCTGGAGCTATGCGCGCTGGCTGAGAAGGACATGAAGGCTTACAGGGGGGTAATGGAGGCCTACAGGCTCCCAAGGACGAATGAAACTGAAAAGAGAGAGAGGCAGCGCGCTGTTCAAGAGGCCCTGAAGGAAGCTGCACGTGTTCCCATGGAGATGCTCAGGGCGGCTGCCGGCATGGTCGAGCCCTTGAAGGTTCTCCTTGAAAGGGGGAACCCTAACTGCCTGACTGACACGGGGGTTGGGATTCAACTGATTGACAGTGCTGCAAAGGGGGCGTTCTATAATATCCGTATCAATCTTTCTTCCATCACCGATAAGAGCTTTTCTGTGAAGATGGCTGAAGAAGCCGAAGGCCTGTCAAGGTTTGTGGAAAGAGAGATCAGGGAGCTGCAAGAAATCCTGGAAGAGAGGCTGGGTTCAATGAGCCCTTGAGACGAAAGGGTAGATGGAAAAGAGGGGCAAGCTCGCACCAATATTTCCTCTAAGTGGTCTCCCAGAAGTTTTTTCTCCGTACAGGGCTCCCGTAACCCAGCATATCGTCGATCCATACAATGGGTCTGCTCAAAATGGGCATCTTCCTTATGACGGCGCGTACAAAGTCATGGAGCTTACCCTGGGGCTTGTTGAAGGGGCAGACCTTTACACAGTTGTCACAGTCCATCCAGTTCTTGACCCAGAACAGAAAACACTTTTCCGGGTTGATATACCACTTCATGACCCCTGAGAAGTTGGACAATGACGGCCCCTTCATGGTTGGGGGCCCAAAGGCAATGGCGCGAGAAGGGCAATTTTTGGCGCATTTCTTGCATGCCTGACAGAATTCTTTTACGCCAAAGGGCCTGAAAGTATCGGGCTCAAGGGGGAGGTCGGTGAAGACCTTGCATAAACGCACACGGGGGCCGTACTTTTCCGTGACCAGCAGACCCATGCGTCCCAGTTCCCCGAGTCCTGCGGCCATGGCAAGTGGAATCGAAAGTGCGGTGTCATTCCCTGAAGGGATCGCCCTGTACCCAAGGCCCCTTATGAAGGTGGCCAGGAGGTTCGCCACGATTGCCTGGCGGGAATAACCCATCCCCGTTGCGGCGCCTGCGATCGCGTCAGGGGAATAACGGGTGGCATCATAGTCCATCTCCACGGCCATGACGACAGCGTGATGGCAACCTTGGGGAAGTTCTATGGGGCGATGTTCCATGTTGATAAGGTCGTATTCATGGGAGTAAACAAGGTTGGGATGGACCTTGCATATGCCCACAAGGTCAGCCCCCAGGAAGCGGGCTGCTTTCTTGACGATACGGCTGTTGACCCCGGGCGAGTGCTGTACCGGGCCGTTGGTTTCAACAAACCTCTTTATCTTGTCCGCTATGTCGGACCATGAATAAAGCCCAATATCGCTCCGCATGTTTCCGAAGGCGAAGCTGTACTCGATGTTCCAGGCCGCATTTCTCAGGGCATAGTCCAGCTTGCGGTACCCGTATTTGTCCTGGTACCTGATTGTGTTGTAAAGCCTATCCCCATGGGGCTTGATTTCTCCATCCCATGTTCTTCTCTTGAACATCTCGTTTTTTTGATCAAAACGGTAATCAGGAACCGGGAAGGGGAAATCTCCCAAGCCTTTATCATGGAACTCGGATTTCTTGCCGTTCACTGTTCACACTCCAAAACAGGTTCTTTCAAATTCCCATGTAGGCCTTCTTGAGCTGTTCGTTTTTCAGGAGGTCTTCACCGGGACCTTCCATGACGATCCGGCCGTTCTCAAGGGCATAGGCCTGCTGGGAAAGTTTCAATGCCTTGACGACATTCTGCTCCACAAGGAGAATAGTGACCCTTTCCCTGTTTATGGCCAAAAGGGTCTCAAAGGTCTTTTTCACCATCAAGGGCGCCAGACCAAGGGAGGGCTCATCTATTGTGAGGAGTGTGGGTCTAGCCATAAGCCCTCGCGCAATGGCCAGCATTTGCTGTTCTCCGCCGCTCAAAGAGCCCGCCAGTTGGTTCTTGTGAGAGGCAAGGGCTGGAAATATGCCGTATATCTCATCAAGCAGCGCTCTAATGTTTACGTTTTTCCGCTGACTGTAGGCGCCTACCTCCAGGTTTTCCTGGACGTTGAGCAGAGGGAACACCCTTCTACCTTCGGGTACGTGGACAATACCTTTTCCCACGATCGAGTAAGGCGGAAGCCCGAGGATCTGTTCCCCGTTGAAGACAATGGTGCCACTCATGTTTTTCAAGATACCCGAAATAGAGCGGAGAAGTGTACTCTTGCCGGCCGCATTTGCCCCCACTATCGAGACAATGCTCCCTACCTTGACCTCGATGGAGATGTCGAACAACACCTGAAGGTCACCATAAAAGGCACACAATTGATCAACCTTGAGCAAGGGCATATTCTTCTCCAAGGTAGGCCTTGATCACCCTTTGGTCACAGGCCACCTCCCCGGGAGCCCCTCCGCAAATCATCTCACCGTGATCCAGTACTATGACCCTGTGGGAGACACTCATGATCACATTCATGATGTGTTCGATGACAAAAAGGGTGATGCCCGCATCCATGAGCCTGTGGATGAGCTGTACCATCTCTTTCAATTCACTCGGGTTCAGCCCAGCCATTACCTCGTCCAGGAGAAAGAGCTTGGGGCCCGTGGCCAAGCCGCGCGCTATCTCCAACCTCTTGCGGTCCGCTATGGTGAGGTTTTTCCCGAGAAGGTTCTTTTTGTCCAGCATGCCCACAAACTCCAGCGCTTCTTCCGCCCTTTTTCGCGCGTCTGCTATGCGCTTCTCCCGGCCAAGGGCCCCGATCATGACATTCTTTAACACGGGTATATTGCTGAAGGGCTTTGTCACCTGAAAGGTCCTGCATATCCCGAGACCGCATATGACTTCCGGAGTCAACCGGGAGATGTCCCTGCCCTCGAATTTCACATAGCCTGTCTTGGGCCGATAAAACCCCGTAACCACATTGAAGAGGGTAGTCTTTCCTGCGCCGTTGGGGCCGATCAGGCCCACGACCTCTCCTCTTTCAATGTTGAAGGTGATGTCCCTGAGAACAGGGTTCCCTCCAAACCACTTGCTCACCTCATACAATTCAAGCACGGGCACGAAGTCTCCTGGGGTCAAAAGTCTTAGAAATGGCTCTCATATAGGTACCTGTCTCTGATAGCACCATAAATGCCCTTCGGCAAGAAAAGGAGCACTAGAATCAGGATTACACCGTAAATGATCAAATGGAGGCCCGGCAATGCGGTCCCGAGGGCGGCCCTCAACACAATGGTAATTGGTATGAATATAAGGGCGCCAATAGGCGGGCCGAACACGGTCCCCACTCCCCCCACTATGGCGAAAAGGGCTACCTGGACGGATATTTGGATCCTTGCTACACTTATGGGATCGATATATACCAGGTACTGGGCGTAAAAGCCCCCGACCACAGCCGCAAGAAATGAGCTGATCGCCATTGCAGTAAGTCTAACCCTGCCGGTCCTTACCCCTAGTGCCCTGGCCGCATCTTCGTTCTCCTTGAATGCTGTTAGAAAGTACCCAAGCCTTGAATGCTCGATAGAGTAAGAGATCACTATCACCGCCAAGAATAGGAAAAACGCTATGTAAAGATAGGGAAGCTTGCTCTCGAAGGCCATATTTAGCAGGCTCGGCTTGATGGGCAATGCTATTCCCTCGGCACCATTGGTTAAAGACCTCCAGTTCATGGCGAGAATGGAAGTAACCTGCCCGAATGCCAGGGTGGCCAATGCGAAGTAATGGCTCCTCAAGCGAAAACATACAATTCCAAGAAGTACACCGACGATCGAGGCAAGAATGCCGCCCAGCAACATACCTATCCAGGGAGTAAGACCGAAGTGGAGAAGAAGGAGGGTGGATGTATAGGCGCCGATACCAAAAAATGAATTATGTCCGAGGGAGACCATGCCTCCATAGCCCGAAATAATGTTCCAGGCGCCTGCAAAAGCACCCCATACGAAGATCAGGATGAAACCGTCCAGATAAAAGTCATTACCGATGAAAAGCGGGGCAACACCCAGAACCAACAGGGCTGCGACAGGTCCGGCGAGTTTCTTGCTCCCTGGTCTTTCAGTCGATCGATTCAATGCGTTCCAGCTCCTCTTCACCCTTTATTCCGAAAAGGCCGGCAGGTCTTATTACGAGTACGGCAATAAAGACGAGAAAGTAGATCGCCTGCTTGCTGTTGGGACCGATCAGGAAACTGGAGAAGACTTCCACGATCCCGATGATGATACCTGCGCAGAGCGCACCCATGATGCTCCCCATGCCTCCAAAGACGACAACCACGAACATGACCAGTACGAATTCAAACCCTACAAAGGGATGAACCGTATAGATCGGTATCATTAGAGCCCCGGCCACGCCCACCAGGAGTATCCCTATGGAAAAGGTGAGCCTGTATACCCGCTGAATATTTATCCCCATGAGCATGGCAGTGGTTCGATCCTGGGACGACGCCCGAATGACCTTTCCTATGTAACTGTATTTTAAGAAGAAAAAAAATGCCAGGGCAATGGAAATCGCCAGTAGAAATGCTATGAGCCTGGCAGGGTTGACTATCAGCTCTTCCAAACCCAGGGCGGGGAAAGGCCCCAGGATGATTGGGTTCTTGAGGTATTCCACAGATATGGTCCTGAAATCCGCGGACCAGAACAACAGGACCATATTTTCTATGACAATAGAGATGCCCACGGTGACAAAGATTTGGGTCAAAATAGGTGCACCGATCGTATGCCTGACAACATATTGGTAGACGAGCATTCCGAGGAAAAAGAGCAGGGGAACCACAACTAGAATGGAAAGGTAAGGATCCAGGTGGAAATAGTGGAAGAGCCAGAAGGTCAAATACATAGCGATCATCAGGAACTCACCGTGCGCGAAGTTCACTATCTTCATGACGCCGAAGATCAATGTCAGTCCTATGCTGGCAAGGGCATAGATCCCACCCAGCAGGATCCCTGATATTAGCAGTTGGATTAGGAGCGTTCCATCCATCCCTTTGACCGGGTCCATGAGAGAGGAGAGGGGAACCCATGGAAGGTCGGAATTTCGGCGGCATCCCTGCTCTCTCCCTCAATGGCGCGTTAACAAGGTTCAGGGTATCAAGGCAGTCACAATTACTTGAGTCGCAAGTCGGCGGTAGCCACTTCCCGGGGAAATATCAGTCGGAGTTTTCCGTCCTGCCACTGATTGATCCCTGCGGAGGCATAAAGGTTTTGTCCCGCATTCTTCTCCCCGGGCCCGGCAAACTTTATGCCCCAGTTTAGAACTCCCTTTCCGGGGGGTATGTCCAGGCTCAACGCCGCCTGGCGAAGTCTTTCCGGGTCCAGGCTTCCTGCCCTGGGGAGGATGAACTTGTACAAAATCCAGGCGCCTGCAAAGCCCACAAAACTGGTGGGACTGGGATATTCGCCCTTGTGGGTCCTTTCATATCTCTCGATGAATTCTGATGCCTCCTTCTTTTGCTCCGGGGGGAGCCTGGTGATGGAGAACTCCGAGGGGATGCCAAAAGCGATTACCCCTTCGGCGTCTTTGCCAAGGGCCTTGACAAAGTCTGGATTTCCCTGGCCCGCAGTGCTGCCGATGATCATCCCCTTCAACCTTAGCTCCTTGGCCTGCCGGTGAAAAAGAATTGCGTCATTGATATATTGAGCGGCCAGGATGATGTCGGGCTTCGCCCTCCTAAGCTTTAGTATGAGGCCAGAGAGGTCCGTAGACTTGGAGCTATAGCCTTCCGTGGCCACTACTGTAAGTCCCCTGATCTTGGCCCTTACCGTGAGCCCCCTCGATGTGGCGGTTCCGAAACCCCCATCCTCGTGGACGATTGCAATCCTCAAATCCTTCGCATTCCTTCCCAGCCTTGGGGCAAGATAATCAGCCACGTAATCAATTATTTGTGCAGCCATCATACCGCTGCTGAAAGTGGTCCTGAAGAGATATTTGAATCCCCTCGCGGTGATCAGCCCTGACACACCCTCTGTCTCTATGTAAAAGGTCTTGTTCTTTTCCGCAACCACAGTGGCTGCCATGGAAAGGCTGCTTGACTGTGTTCCTATGATGGCGGTGATTCTTTCATTTGTGATGAGCCTGTTTGCCTCGCTTGCAGCGGCCTGGGGGTCAGGTGCGTCTGCGCTGACAAGAACCACTTTTTTCCCAAGCACTCCCCCTCTGTCGTTGATCATTTGTGTCGCGATCTTTACCCCGTCAAAGTTTTTTATCCCGTTCTTGGAGTTGGGGCCGGTCAAGGGATAAATAGTCCCTATACGCCATACATCCTCAGCGGCAAAGGCCGCAGGGACCACCCCGACAAGGACAAAGGCGAAAACTGAAAACATCAGGGTCACCTTCTTCATTTTCCCTCCTCCTTTCAAAATGGTTTTCTATTTCTTTAGTGGACTTATGGGCAAAGCTCAAGGAAAAACTGCAGATGTATTCTTTGCACGCGTCAGGTTGATCGTGGCGAAACTTGAGCAAACGTAGTACTCCGTTACTTGGGGCTCGACCTGCCCCAGGACATCGAGTCCCTTGCAGGTTTGTCTAGTCAAATCGAAGGATAATATGCTAGTGGTTCCAGCAACTCCCGGGCAACGCGGATCATTGCCCTTATGTTCTCGGGCGGAGTTCCGGGCACAATAGTGCACCCTGGCATAAGGACAAAGTCTTCGGGTCCTCCCTCCATGCAGCACATGCGCGCAGCCTTTTCTATCTGCCCAGGGCTCCCTTGAAAGATGGTAACTCCCGGGTCCAGGTTTCCTCCGAGAATAACTCCATGGTCCACCATTTCCCTTGCGTACCTCAAATCTACATAGTGATCCACGCTCAGTATTGAGGGGCCGGTTTCGACCATGTCCAGGAGGATAGGGGATACATCCCCGCATATGTGAAGAATCGTTACAGCGTCAATGCTCTCAAACAATTTCTTCAATCGTGGCTTGACCAGCTCTTTGAACAGCCTTGGAGATATCAGATCCGGAGACCCGACCGGCTCCCCAACAAAGATGATCCTCGCACCGGCTTTGATCAGGGAATGGGAGAAAGTTATTATAAACTCGGTCACCTTGTCCAGCAGGACCGTAACCATTTCAGGGGCCTTAATCATGTCCTTGAGGAGGTTTTCAATTCCGATTATTTTGGAGGCAGAACTGAGAGGTGCGGTGCTGTTCACCACCAGGGGCCTTCTGAGAGTTGAAAAGGCGGAAAGGTATTCTACTGATTCCAGGATCAACCTTATCCTTTGACAGGCGGCCAGATCGGGGACGGACACCCTCGCCGCTTCTTCCAGTGACCCGTTTGCCAGATGTTCCACCACATAGGCCTCATGGGTCTTGAACTCGATCTTGCAGCCAAAGGCTTCTGCGGTGAAGGTGCTCTCCTCCATGATTGGGAGGCAATCAAAACCCATTCGCTCCTGGTAATGGAGGAAGGCGAGGGATAGGGCCCTGCTGTCATTCATAAGAGTGGCAAGCGGGGTTTCTTCCGAGGTGACCGAATAGGTCGTAACAATCGGGAGAAAAGTAGGAAGAACCAGAGCTTCACGGGTGGAACCGGGCTCTGCGTCTTCTCGTCGTCGTCCTGTGATTTTCTCTTGCTTAATCATCCTTGACATGAATGGCCCGGCGGGATCTATCCCTTTATCACCGATATGTGTTTCTTCCTCACAGCTCGGGCCAATATTCTCAAGATCTGGGTTTCGATCCCGTCCCAAGAAACCCAGGACTCCTTTTTTACTATCACTTCCTTGGGCTTCATGCGAAGTTCCCTGACACCCGGGATGGCCATTATTTCCTTCACCGTCTGGGCACCAATCAATCCCAACCTCTTGGCCATAGCCTGGAAGTCCCTCTCGGCAGGCTTCTTGAAATGTTCCACGACCGGAGGACAGATGTTCTCCGGAGGGAGGAATGATTTTATCTCAGGGTTGGGGTGGTTGTAAATGACTACCTCTTCAGACATTTCACGAAACCTGCAAGACCTCAACCGATGCTCAGGTGCCTCGGCGGGAAAAGAGTTGCCGCTTTTTGATCATATTACCTCTTTTCCATTCTTGTTTCAATTCCATACCTTGACACGGGAGGCCTGTTCCTCTATTCTCCCAGGCGACTGAAAATTGCAAATGAATGGGAAGAATAAAATGGAGAAAAAAAGAGAGTCATCACCTTCATGTGCATCATGCGGTGTGCAGGGGGACAGGAAGATTTGCATGAGCGAGAAGGGGGCCGGGGCAAAGGGGTGCCCCACATTGACCCGGAAGGACTTGTTGGATGAGGCCAACAGAGAATATGAAGATGAGCGAATACTGCATTTCGCCCGGCAGGCGTCAATACAGGAGGCAGAGTGCTATGCCAACAGGGACCAGCACCCCTATGTGATGCAGCCCACCAAGACCAGAGTGGTGGAAATATGCGAATTTGCCAAAAGGATGGGCTACAAGAAGTTGGGACTGGCATTTTGTATTGGGCTCGCAAGAGAGGCTTCGGTTGTTGAGGAGATATTTACTATCCACGGATTCCATGTGATTTCGGTTCTTTGCAAGGCAGGAAGGAGCTCAAAGGATCTCATCGGGATAAGGGATGAGGAAAAGATATTCCGGGGAACCGACGAGGCAATGTGCAATCCCATTTTCCAGGCAAAGCTCCTCAACCATGAAAACACGCAGTTCAATGTCTTGCTTGGCCTCTGCGTGGGTCACGACAGCCTCTTTTTCAAGTATGCCGAGGCCCCCACAACCGTACTGGCGGTAAAAGACAGGGTTACGGGTCACAACCCCCTTGCAGCAATTTACCTGTCAGACTCCTATTACAGGAAGATAAAACATCCCGGGCTGGGTTGAAGAATGGGCCGGGCTCTCCTGCGGCCAGTGGAGTGAAGAGCGTATATGCTTGACTTATGGGGCGGACATTTCTATTCTGATGGGGAAGGCTAGGGGCTATTGGACAGTCCCGTTTTCTCGACCATCTTTGCGCGCCAGCAATGGAGGAACCATGAAGATCAAGGACCTTATGGTAGCGAACCCGATAACTATTACGAGGGATTCGACCATTCAAGAAGCGATCGAGGTTATGAAGGTGAATTCCATTCGCCACCTACCCGTGGTAACGAAGAAGGACAACAAGCTGGATGGTTTTGTGACCCTCTCTGATCTGAAGACAGGGTTGATACCTTCCATGGTCGCAGACGTAACTCTCCCCGACCTGATCATAAACGACCCGATAGTGGTCAGTCCTGATGATGATGTTGAAATCGCTGCACAGCTCATATACAAGCACAAGATTGGTGGGATGCCGGTGGTTGAGAAGGGCAAGGTCGTCGGTATCATAACGGAATCAGACATATTGAGGGCGTTTATCGACATGATGGGGATCCTTATGTCCAGTTCGAGGATAGATGTTTCAGTGGGCAATGAACCAGGCGCGCTCAAGAGGGCCCTCCAGATCATCCACGATAACGGTGGGGAGATTATCAACGTGGGAATTACAGCCATGAGACCAGAAAAGAAGGTCTATTATTTTCGTCTTGCCCCCTGTGATACAAAGCTCATAGCGGATACCCTGGAAAGGGAAGGTATGGAAGTGATAGCGGCAATGGACTGATCGCCGCAAACAGAGCCACCAGGGCCGATGAGGACCTCTATTTGGGCGAAAGGCTTGAGCAAAAGACATCTATTCCGAGGAAAAGAGAGGAAAGATCAATGACGGATTTGAAGGATGTTGTTAAGGCAAGGAGGAGCATAAGAAACTTTCAGCACAAGGAAGTCCCTGACGAGAATCTACGGGCGATACTCGAAATGGCGCGATGGTCCCCTTCCTGGGCCAATACCCAGTGTTGGGAGATAATCCTGGTAAGGAATAGGGGGACAAGGGAGAAACTTGTCGAGAGCTTCAACTATCCTAACCCGGCCAAGAAGGCCATGACCCAGGCCCCGGTACTGCTGGCCCTGTGCGCAAAACTCAAGAGTTCCGGCTATTACAAGGGAGAGGTCACGACCAAGTTTGGAGACTGGTTCATGTTTGACCTGGGTATTTTCACGCAGACCATCTGCCTTGCTGCACAGGACCGCGGACTCGGCACAGTGATCGTGGGGCTTTTTGATCATGACAAAGCAAAGGAAATATTGGGCGTGGGAGAAGGATACGAACTCGTAGCCTTTATCCCCATCGGGTACCCTGAAAAGACGCCCTCGGCTCCGGCAAGGCGCAACATGGAGGAGTTCCTCCATTATGAGAAGTTCTGAAAATGGGAAGAAGAATCCAGGAGCGAGAATCCAGAATAATAAGGATAAGGTTCTGGCCAATGCTGAACCGATGATGGGGATTGTAGAAGCGAAGCGCAATCAGAATCCTTCTGACTCCTGGCTCCTATGTATCGCCTGGGCCTGTTGCGGGCTGTGACCCCTTTGGGGGCCGGAGCAAAGCCGGGTTCTCTGGTCTTGGATCTTTACCTTCATCACGATAAATTGGCATGTCTCCCCTCGATTTGGAACTCATATTTGCGGGATTCTGATCCGCGGGTAGCCGGCTCGAAGGTCTTTTCTACGAAAGTTGTCCTGCCTTCCCTGTCTATGAGTATCACTGTGGAGCACCTGGTGCCATATCCCGGGCTCCTGATAAAGATGGGTGAGAGGATGCGTTCCCTTTCGAGACCCACGCCCGTATCCGGGAGGTCCCTGTCATCCGGGATAGCCCTGTCGGCCAGTATCTCGAAGAGTTTCTGCTCGGGTATTTCCCTGCAATTCTCCAATAGGCCGGCGAGTAGCTGCTTGGCCCTGTCGACCTTCGGCCAAGGAGTATCCAGCAGGCTGTTGCTCAAACCATAGATCCCCGGCTCAAGCTCGAAGTAATCGGCCTCAACGTTTGAATACCAGAATACCCTGTCCCTTATACCGATCAGAAGGTTGAAGCCGTTATAGGAGCCGGCCCTGGGTTTCAGCCATTCAAGGTAACTCTCCGGATCATGGCCCCCCAGCAGGAATTCCCTCACGATAAGGCCCCTCGATCGGGCGCCGACTTTTGAGCTCTTGGGGTCCCTGTAATTGGTGATGGCACCCAGCAGGCCGCCCTTTGTAATGCCCAGCCATGTCCCACCTCCCTTTAGATCCCTTCCTGAAAGCAAATGGGGTGCGTCAGGCCACCATGAAGCAGGTTCAGCAGGACGATCATAGTATTCGTCCCTGTTGGCGGCTAGGACAAGGTCGTAGCAGGAATGGGATCTTAAGGCGAATACCAGCAGGCACATTTTACCGCGATCCAGAGGCAGGAATACCACAGTTTCTTAGAGAGAGTTTGTGACTTATTCCTTGACCAAACAAGTGTTTACAAGCCTTCCTATGCCTTCAATTTCAATTGCGATCTCGTCACCGTCTTTCATGTACACGGGCGGGTCCCGGAAGGCCCCCACACCGGAGGGAGTGCCGGTGAGGATCAGATCCCCGGGGAACAGGGTAAAGTGTTTGGAAATAAAGCCTATCAGTTGTGGGACCCTGAAGATCATTAGGGATGTATTCCCTTCCTGCATTGTCCGGCCGTTCAGCATACTTGAAACCTTCAAGGCGTGGGGATCGGGTATTTCTTCAGGGGTGACGATCCAGGGGCCGGTTGGGCAGAAAGTGTCCAGGGATTTACCTCTCACCCATTGGCCATCCCCGAATTGGAGGTCACGAGCACTGACATCATTGCCGCAGGTATATCCAAAAATCACCTCAATAGCCTTTTCCTCGGGGCAGCAACGTACGGTTTTGCCAATGACGACTGTCAGTTCGGCTTCGAAATCAACTTTCTCGGTTATTCCCCTATTCCAGGAAATTCGGCTTCCATGACCGATGAGGGAGTTGGGGAATTTGGCGAAGAGCAAAGGCCTTTCAGGAGTTTCTCCCTTGCTCTCCTGGACGTGATCCAGATAGTTCAGTCCGATCGCAATGATTTTGGAAGGGCGAGTCACAGGGGGGGCAAGCCTGACAATCTCCAGGGGAAGGGGGTCACCCGCCGGCTCGGCCTTTGAAGCATTTGCGATGAACTCAATCATGTCGCCATGAAATGCCAGAGGTCTTATGCAGTCTTCTTCGATCAGACCAAGGCGAATTTCGTTTTTTTCATCATAGAACTGAGCAATTCTCATTGCCTTTCACTCCTGTTCCTTCATGATATATTCAGAGAACTCCTCCTCCAGAAAGGAGGAGGGGATGGCAAATCCAACTCCCGCCACAGGCATTCCTTGCTTGGTGACATACTTTGAGCTGACTACACCAACGACCCGGCCTTTCTCATCGATCAGGGGCCCGCCGCTGTTTCCGGGGTTAATAGGCGCTGAGAATTGTATCACCTCGTGGGAGGTAACGATCTCTCTCAGCCCCGTAAAGACACCGTCTGTAACCGTTGCCTGTAGCCCCACGGAGGAGCCAATAGCATAGAGCCTTTCCCCCGGGACCAGGGTTTCGGGTGCCCTGAAAGTCAGGTAAGGAACTTCCCCCGGCACAATGACGAGTATCACGGCAAGGTCATGCTCGGTGCTCGTCATTATGACTTTCATATCCGCTTCTGTTTGATCACTGAGTATTATAACAGGATTTGATGTCTCTTCAATAACATGCTTGCAAGTTGCGGCGTAACCCTTGGGGGAAACAAAGAAGCCCGAGCCGAGCCTTGCCCTTCCCTTTATGGTAAAGGTGCTGTTGGCTGCATGTTCGATCGGGCTTCTGGAGATATTCCTTCCAGTCCCTTTAGGGGGGACCGTGTCTCTCCCGGGACCAGCCAATTCCCGTTGCTCGATCGGACCCTCGACTTCACCAAGATTTTCCGGCATTCGATCAGAGAAATGAATCACGCCCTGTTTGTCGACCCATTTGTAGATCTTCCCTCCATGAGAACTCCCGGGAAGAAAAACCCACAGGAATATCACCATGGGTATAAAGGAAACGAAAGGGAACCTTAGAAGAACAGACGATAGGGATCGGGCCTTGCTGTGCCTCCCCAAAAAATGCGTTGAGTTCATAATATCGTGATCTAAAAATGGATTTTCTGCCCTTATGATAGCAACAAATATTTTATTTTACAAAATATTAAAATATCGCTAGGATGACCAATCATTGGCTCTTGTCTTTGAGCTTGGTGCAGTTCACTGCTGTACGATGCAGGGGGAAAACAACAAAAAGTAGTGGAGGAATGCCATGAAAAAGGAAAGCCCTTTGAAGGACAAGGTAATACTGGTGGTGGACGACGAACCTGATGTGCTGGAAACCGTGGCGGAAGAACTCGATATGGCCATTGTTCACAAGGCATCGGATTATGAAACGGCCTTGCAATACCTTCTGAGTTACACCTACGACGTCGTGATACTGGATATTATGGGCGTCAATGGGTTTGAACTTTTGAAGAACGCGGTGTCAAGGGGCTTTCCCGCGGTCATGTTAACGGCTCACGCTGTCACACCGGATGCGTTGAAAAAATCGATCAAGCTCGGAGCCATCTCTTTTTTGCCCAAGGAAAAGATATCTGAACTGCGTGAATTCCTGGAAGATGTGGTTCTGGATGGGAAGAAGTCCATCTGGCTCAAGCTTTTCGACCGGCTCGAATCCTATTTCAACAAGAGGTTCGGCCCCGACTGGAAAGAAAGGGACAAGTTTTTCAAGGAGTTCGAAGAATCCCTCAAGAAGAGCGAGGAAGGCGCTGGTTAGCCCGCGTCCGCCGCTGCTGACCGGCCTCTTTGTTGCCCATAGGAAGGCCTGGGCCTTCCCCATGGCATGAGACGGAGGTCCAGGCTATACCTTGGCATCCGGGGGAAGAATCCGGGAATCAAAACGCAGAATGAGGTCCTCGCCGATTGCTCAACCTGGTGTGTCGCGGTAATGACCTTTTGATCCCGCCATCATGAATAGGATACAAAATCTCCACCCCTGGGATGTTTCCCCAAGGGAAGCAATCGAAATCCAGGAAAGGTTAAGCGGAAGAGTTCAAATCCTTCCACTGGGTCGCAAAAGGCTTCGCACCGTTGGTGGTGCAGATGTATGCCTGTCGAAAGAAAGGGGCATTCTGTGGGCCGGGGTGGTTGTTCTTGAATATCCCGGCTTGCAAACGGTGGAAGAAAAATCGGTCAGAGGCGAGGGGATTTTTCCCTATGTCCCGGGCCTTTTGAGCTTTAGGGAGATTCCTGTCCTGATAAAGGCATTTGAACTGCTTGACACCCTCCCAGACTTGATCCTTTGTGACGGGCAGGGAATAGCCCATCCGAGAAGATTGGGGTTGGCTTCCCACCTCGGTTTGCTGTTGGACAGACCGACCATCGGGTGTGCAAAGAGCCGTCTGGTGGGAGAATTCAAGGAGGTTGGAACCGAGAGGGGTGCCTTGTCCTATCTGGTTCACCGGGGGGAGAGGGTTGGAGCCGTGTTGAGGACAAGGAGAGCAGTAAAGCCCTTGTTCGTTTCTTCAGGGCATAAGATAACCTTGGACCAGGCCATTGAGATCGTGCTCCAGTGCTGCGGCCGATACAGGTTGCCGGAACCTGTTAGGCAGGCGCACCTGCTCGTGAACAGGCTCAAGGGGAGTGAATCCTGAGAGCATATTCGGGCAGTTCATTCTTCCAGCTCATCTTCTTCCGGGCTCAGCGGACGGGGCCTGTAATTACTGTCCACCGGTGATCCGTCGATTCTACGTATGGCGGCCAGGGGGTGTTGCTTTTCGTGTTCCTCCAATGCCCTTTGCCATTTCTCTTTTACTGCCTGGGAAAGGGAAGTCCAGCTTAGCCTCCCTCTACACCTGGGAAACTTGGAACAGCTCAACCAGGGTCCCCTGGCTCCGCGACGGAGGTTCATTGGGGACTGGCACTTGGGACAGGGAAGGTCCGTCAACAAGGGAGGAGCTTTGGGTGGGCTAATACATCCCTTTTTGTCCAGGTTGACTGTGCCATCACACTCTGGATACCTGTTGCAACTCAAAAAGGGGCCATAGCGGCTTCTTCGCAGGGCCATCGGTTCTCCGCACTTTGGACATGCGATGTCCGTAAGGATATGCTCCACAGGGTTCCCTTCCCGGTCGATCGGGGAAGCGTATTTGCACTCAGGATATCTTGAACAACTCAAGAAGCGCCCGTTCCTGCCAAAGCGGTATATCGTGCTGCCGCCACACTCCGGACAAGTGTGCGGGGCAGGCTCGGTCTCGGCCTTTGCGTGCTCCAGGCTTTCGTAAGCAGATTCCAGCCTTTGCTTGAACGGGCCGTAGAACCTGCGGAGCATCTCTACCCAGTCCGAGTGCTTCTCTTCTATGTCGTCCAGCCTCTGCTCCATTTCCCTTGTATATCCTATTTGCATGATCTCGGGAAAGGCCTCCATCAATTTATCCGTAACCACCTTGCCAAGGTCCGTTGCATAGAAACGATTCTTTATCTTTTCTGCATATTTTCGATTCAGGATTACCTGGATGATTTGTGCATAGGTGCTGGGTCTGCCTATTCCCTCGGCTTCAAGCTTCTTTACCAGAGAAGCCTCTGTGTACCGGGGGGGAGGGGAGGTGAAATTCTGGACAGGATCGAGGTGAATAGGGGCTACGGGTCGCTCTTTTGACAAACGAGGCAGTTCCGCCTCGCTTGACGTACCGGGGATGCCGGTCACCCTGTAAAACCCTTCAAATACGAGGACCCTTCCCGTGGCCTTGAACACTATCTCCCCTCCATCGTCGGTAGCGGAGATCAACACGGTAGTGGAGTCCCATTGTGCCTCGGCCATCTGGCATGCCACAAACCTTTCCCATATGAGCTTGTACAGCTTGTATTGTCTTTCGTCCAGGGACGATCTTATGCTTTCCGGAGTAAGAGTTACGTCCGTTGGCCGGATAGCCTCGTGCGCCTCCTGGGCAGAGCGGTTTGAGGAGGAATAGACATTGGGCTTTTGGGGAAGGTATTTCCCACCGTACTTGGAGGCAATGAATTCACGGGCCATTTCTATCGCCTCGTCGGCCAGATGTGTTGAATCGGTCCTCATGTAAGTAATAAGGCCCACAGAGCCCATGCCCTTGATCATGACCCCCTCATAAAGCATCTGTGCAATCCGCATGGTTATCTGGGCGCTGAAATCCAGTTGGCTGGCTGCTGCCTGTTGAAGGGTGCTGGTAATGAAGGGGGCTGGCGGTTTGACCCTTACCCGTTTCGTTTCTACAGACTTGATGCGCCATGAGGGGCGGCCCGTTACATGCCCCTTGAGCTGGAGTCGGTGCCTCGCAGGCCCCTTTGCTTTTGGGTCTTCTGTCTCTACCTTTTCATCAAGCTCAAAGCCTGCGCGCTTTGCTGCTTCGAGTACGGTCTTACTATCCTTTTTCTCGACCTTTTTGCCGTCGACCTCTGCAAGCTCCGCAATGAAACATCTTTGTTCAACGAGCCATCTATTCCTGTCCTGGACGCTCAATCCGTCTGCTCTTTTCCCTTCCTCCTTGCCTTGCGCCTGTGAGAGCAGTTCGCGCCATTGCTTTCCAATTTCTTGGGCCTCTTCGACACGAACAGTGAAATATCCTACGAGCCTCCAATACTCTTCCGGGATAAAGGATTCTATCTCCCTCTCCCTTTCCACCAGTAACCTCAAGGCCACCGACTGAACCCGGCCCGCGCTCAATCCTCCGGCCACCTTTCTCCAGAGCAGGGGGGATACCTGGTATCCAACGATTCGGTCCAGAATTCTCCTTGCCTGCTGGGCCTGGACCTTGTCCATGTCGATCTTTCTTGGGTTTTGAAATGCCCTTTCTATCTCTCTCTTTGTAATGGCGTTGAACACCACCCTTTTACCTTCTGGCGGCTTTACTCCGAGTGCCTCGGTCAGGTGCCAGGCTATTGCTTCTCCTTCCCTGTCCAGGTCCGTGGCCAGCCAAATCCCGGAAGCCTTCCTGGCGGCCTTTCTGATCTGGTCTATGGTCTTTGCCTTTTCCTTTATTATCTCGTATGTGGGCTTGAAATTGTGTTCGATGTCGACTCCGGGCACAGGATCGTTGACACCCTTGGGATTCCTGTCGGGAAGATCTCTGACATGCCCCACCGAGGCCATCACCACGAACTCAGGACCCAGGTATTTGTTGATAGTGCGTGCCTTGGCCGGTGATTCCACGATCACTAGCTGCCTTCCTTTTGTGTCAGGTCCCGCTCCAGGGCCTGCACCCGCTTTCTTGGATCTTTTCCTGGCCATGGTCTATATCTACCGTACAAACATTTTACCGGGCAGTTGCCTTACTATTCCTTTCAATTCCAATCGCATTAGTATGCTCGAAACTTCCTTGGGCTCCAACTTGCTCTCTCGGGATATTTGATCAATATGGACGGGGTAGTCTGCGACCAAGGAATATACTATCTCTTCATGCTTTTCCAGCGGAGGAGACGGTGGATCTCTGAATGTATCTGTCTTGGACGTATGGGGAAAGTTCAACCCCAGTTCTTGGAGAACGTCATCCGCGGTTTCTATAAGCGTGGCCCCTTGCTTGATAAGGAAATGACAGCCCGTGCTCTTATAGGAGTTTATGCTCCCGGGGACAGCGAACACTTCTCTACCCTGCTCCAGGGCCAGTGATGCGGTTATCAGGGAGCCGCTTTTTTTTGTCGCCTCCACCACCACGACTCCACGTCCAAGGCCGCTTATCAACCTGTTGCGGATGGGGAAGTTCTGGGGTTCCGGTGGAGTCCCCAGGGGAAACTCTGAAAGTATTGCACCGCTTTCCATGATCTTGCGAAACAGTTTCTTGTTCGAAAGGGGGTAGATTATGTCAATTCCTGTACCAAGAACGGCAAGGGTAAAACCCCTGCCGTTAAGGCAGCCCCAATGGGCAGCAGAGTCAATCCCCCTGGCCATGCCACTTACCACGCCCAGGCCTCTCCTGGCAAGGCCCTGAGCGATCTTTTCCGCTGCATTCAGGCCATAGGGGGTAGGGCTTCTGGATCCAACGACTGCAACATAAGTAATATTGGCCGGAATCCTCTTTCCCTTAACGTAAAGTAGCATTGGCGGATCGTAGATTTCCTTAAGGTTGGGGGGATATTCGCTGTCGTGGTAAGTAACAGGCCTTGCATCGATTTTTTCAAGCCTCTCAAGGACCTTTGAAGGATCACCGGCGAAGTCCTTTTCGACGATTTTCAGGGCCACATCCTTTCGCATTCCTTCCAGTTCCATGAGGTCGGCAAGATCGGCGCGAAAAACGTGTTCAGGATCCCCGAACCTGTCAAGAAGGTTTTTGAAAAGGATGTTCCCCAACCCGGGAACCAAATGAAGTGCAAGCCAGTAGCCCTTGTCCGATGAATCGCTTTTCATGGTGTCAAATGATTGTTTCAAGTCATAAGGGAGTAACTTGTCCGTTCCTGGAACAGGGAATAATCCTGCGACCCCTATGACGACTCCTATAAGGCATTATGTCCTCTTGCAGCAGAAAGATGGCGGGAATAAGAACAGAGAGGATTGTAATAGTCAAGTTTTTTCTTGAGAACGCTTTCTCGGAATGACAGGCCGGCTTTTTCCAGCCCAAGACCTGTCATAGAAAGGACAACCCTCAAGAATGACTTCAGGGGAGGGGCTTACTATTGAATTGGGCAGGTGGGCAAAGCGGACAGGGCCTTGCTTTTCCCCGTTGGCTCATAACCTCCCTTGACGTATATGCCGACAGAAAAAATCTCACTGGCGTAAAGGACCAAACCGGTGCTCGTTTTCGGCCTTGATTCAACTATGATGACTGTTCCGACAGGAACATCAGGGAGTAACAGCTTTGATCCCCTTGGAATGGCGGCACCACGCTCGCGCCACCTCTTGGACGATGCCTCCGTGTCTTTCACTACGTGGGGTTTTACCACCTCGAAGATGTTTCCTCTCCTAACACCATCCCTGAACCCTTTGTCCAGGTATACGACGCTGTACTGTCCAAGGACCATCATGTACTCTTTGGCTGCGACGATGGCAAGAACCATCTCTTTACTGACCGGTGTTGGTTGAATGCATGGGGAAACGGGTTGATAGTCGATAACTACGTCATCCAACCCGATGGGGCTGAAGGACTGAATGATCTTGGCGCTGTAAGTCCTTTCGCTCTTGTCGAGTCGACCTTCCCTGTAGTCTACACCCGCTCGACCCTCTATGCGGAGCCGTCCCCTTAAGGATACAATGCGGCCCAAAGGCTTGCCGGATATGGGATGTTTTATCATCTTGGAAAGGCGCCCTATGAAAAGTTCCTGGCCGGGGCGGAATTTCCAATCCCCTTTGCAGACGATATATACCCTGTCTCCCGAGGAGAGCATAATCCTGTCATTCTCGGATGCGAAAATCTTCCCCTGGTAGGATGGCTCGCCAAGTGAAAGGTATCCCAGGGTCTCAGGGTTTATGACAGCTGAAATGTCAAACCCCATTAGGGAAGGCTTAAGAGGTGGGCGTCTCTTTTCGGCCCGTTCTGTTTTCTTTGGGGCCTTGATGGGTACCTCTTCCAAGAGGGTAATAACGTCACCGGGCTTTAGCAGATGGGGGTTGGTTATGAAAGGATTCATCTCCCACAGCTTGGGCCACAGACTGGGGTCACCGTAGTATTTCTCGCATATGTCCCAAAGAGTGTCACCCTTTTCTAC